>DAINND010000384.1:0-3022 GCA_036736065.1 Ilumatobacteraceae bacterium | reverse complement strand
CCGACCCCCACCGCCCTGGGCGCCACCCACCCCACGACACCAGGCGTTTCGCGAGCGCGCGGCACCCAGGAGCAGCTGCGCGTCGGTGGCTCGAGCCGTCGGCGCTACCGGCCGGTGAGGAGCAGGACCGCCCACGCGGAGCTCGGGACTTGACCGTCGATCAACGACGGCGTCCAGGTGTCGGAGCCGCCGATCCCTGCGAGCTCTGCGACGGCGAACGCCCAGGGCGTGACACCGAACGGCATCAGCAGATCCTCGTCGACCGGCTGGGCGGCCGGCACGACCGATGCGATCGCGACGCCGGCGGCACGGAGCCCGTCGACCTGTCGGGCGACTCGCTCGGCGGCTGCCGGTGTGGTGGACGCGTCGACGACGAGCAGCTCGCCGACGCCGAGGCGGATCAGGGGTGACGGCACCGATTCCCACGGTGCCGCGGCGAGGTCGGTGCCGAGCACGACGATCACGTCGGCACGGTCGAGCATCTCGTCGGTGAGTCCGCGGATCGGCTGCCCGACGAGGCTCTCGACGGAGGCGATCGGCACTGCATCGATCGACGCGAGCGCGCTCACGCTCACCTGCGGTGCCGTCTCGTTGAAGTAGATCGCGCTCGACGTCACGACCACGCCATCGGCCGAGTTCGTCGGCTCCACGACCGTGTACCCGCTGTCGGACAGCGCCCTGCCGAACGACCCGGCCAGACCCGGCGTTCCGGAGGCGTTCACGACGAGCACGGTCCCCTTCGGGCGCAGCGCTGCTGCAAGGGCCGATCCCTCGACCGCGGTGGTCACCGGATCCGGGCCGGCGACGGTCGTGGTCTCCGGCAACGCCTCCCCCTCAATCGTCGACCAGGTGTCGACGGACGCCGACTGCGCCTGGGTGGAGTAGAGCGGTACGTCCACCCCGTAGCGGGTGCTCCACGTGGCCTCATCGACGAAGCGGACCGCTCGGGCGAACTCGAGCGCCGTGGCGGCGTCCGGGGCCGCACCGACGCTCGCCCACGTCGTCTCACTCACCCGCCAGATCACCGTCGAACCGGGTCCTCGGTCGTCCGCCCATCCCGGTGCGCCGTTGACGTCCGCCGGCCCGACGTCGGTGGCCTGAGCCCAGGCGACGAGCGGGTTGCGACGCGACACGAACACGACCAACCCATCGGCATCGTCGTTCGCGACCTGGGTGGCAGCGTCGATGGCGCCCAACGGCAGCGGTGTCGGAGCGACGATCGTCTCGTAGCCGTCCGGGAGCACGCCGATGTCGAACGTGAGGGCACCGTCGGGGCCGCTCCGTGGGTCGACCACCGGGACGCCGCCGACGGCTTCGAGGAAGGCGATCGGGTCACGCCCGGACACGGTCACCACCGGCGATCCCGGCAGTACGACGGTGGTGAGGACCGGTGATCCGTTCTCCACGTACACGTCGACGAGCTGACCGGCCACCACGGTCGGCCGGGGTGTCCCCGACGCGACCGGTCCACCCGCCCTGACCGTGAGTGCGATGCCGTCGCGGAGCCAGTCGCCGTCTCGCCTGGCGACGAGCGCCTCCGTCATCGCGCCGTTCTCCCAACCGATCTGACCGCCCCACCAGCCAGTCGCGCGATCGGCGCCGGGCCAGGCGTCGTCGATGATCGGGAAGCGGTCGGGAAGCGGAGCATCCGACGGCAGCGCCGGAGCGACCGGCGAGGGCGCAGATCCCTCGGTGACCACCGGCTGCTGCGCCGGCGCCGGCTCGTCCGGCTCGCGCTCGATCGCCATCAGTCCGAGGACCAGGACCGCCGCAGCGGCGACCGATGCAGGAACCAGCCAGCGGCGCGCACGCGTCCTCGCCCCAGGCTGGTCGATGCCGACGCGGATGTCGTGCGCTCCGACCGGCACGGAGACGTCGACATCGACGCCGCTCAGTTCGACCGGCAGATGAGCGTCGCTGGAGACGGCGCCGGAGCTGATGTGCCGGAGCAGGTGCTCGCGCTCGGCCACCTCCCACGCCCGCGACCCGGCGGAGCGCGGCAGCATCTCGCGCAGGAGTCGATCCATCTGTTCGTCGGTCAGTTCACCCAATGGCATCGCTCGCCACCTCCCCTTCGGCCGGCTGGGCGACCGGATGGTTCCGGATGCGTCGACGCGCCCGGTGCAGGCGGGTGCGCGCCGTCTCGGCGGGGATGCCCAGTACCTCCGCTGCTTCCGTGGGGCTGAGCTGCTCCCACGCGACGAGCAACAGCACGTCCACCTCGTCTGCGGTCAGCGCCGTCAACGCCTCGCGCAGCTCCAGCAGTTCCTCCCGGGCATCGATCCGATCGCCCACGTCCGGACCTCCGTCACCCGTGAGCTCGCGGCGGCCACCGAAGCGCTCGATGGCCGCGTACGACCGCGCTCGACCGCGCATCTCGCGACGAACGAGGTTGATCGCGATGCCGTACAGCCACGGCAGTGCGCTGGTCGCCTGCACGTCGAACGAACCTCGACGCTCGAACGCGATCCGGAACACCTCGGACGCGATGTCCTCGGCCGTCGACGGGCCGACCCGCGCGATCGCGAACCGACGGACCGCAGCGGCATGGCGATCGAAGATCTGTGCGAAACAGGTCGGCTCGTCCAGCGACGTCGAGATGATCGCTGCGTCCGATGCGCCCATGTCGCATTCTTGCCCGCACCCCCCGCCGGCGTTTCACGGTGTCCGCATCGACGCGGCGGCATCCCATCTGCGCTCGACCCTGACCTCACCACCGCTCTCGACCGCCGTCGCACCCCACTCCCCTGCGGAGCTTCGCCCGACGTGTCACGTCGGATCATCGCCAACAGCCCGATGGACGTCGACGACTTCGTGAGCCTGCTGGGCGCCATCGACATGGAGTTCGTCGACGATCCAACGACGGGTTCACCCTGAGACACGAGGACGAGTGATCTGTCACCACCCTGCGCACCTGCGATCCGAGTCGCACCACGTCACACCTTCGCTCGAGCGCCGACCGGTGATCGACACCGGATGATGCCGTCGGCGTCAGAGGGTGGTGATCGTCGTCGTGAGGCCG
>DAINND010000383.1:0-3038 GCA_036736065.1 Ilumatobacteraceae bacterium | reverse complement strand
CGAGGCCTGGTACTGATGGCTACGACATGAGATTCTCGGTGACGCCATTCCCTGGTGACCGTTCCGATCTGCCGATCTCGGCGGGCTCGCAAGTGAGCTGACGAGACCTGGATGTCCGGTGCGCGCCGTCGGCGGCGACACCGACTGTTCACCTTCCCGGCGTTGCCGAGACTGGAGGCGAGCGTGCACTCTTCCTCGGTGCCAGGAGAGTCATTCCGGTTCCGTCGGGGGCGTGGTTTGTGGCTACGTCTGGCAGCACTGTGGTTGGGCGTCATCGCCGGAGTCCTGTTGGCCAGACTCGGCTACATCGCGCGGGGCCCGCTCATCGGCGTCGTGATCTTCGCCGCGTGGATGAGCGCGATCGCCCTGGGGTCAGGCGGCGCATTGCGAGGGGCACTGCGAATGAGTTCACTCATGGATCGCATCCACTCCTGGCGTCCCGCGACGCGAGCCGTCCTCGCGATCTTCATCGGAGTCGGTGCCGTCATCCTCGGCAACGTCATCACACGGTGACTTCTTCGAACTCGCTCGCGCCAGATCTGCCGCTGAGGGCGGCCTGACGTGCTGGCCTCGAAGCAGCATCCTGGGACGCGTTGGCCGTACCCTGGGGCGGTGAAGTGGCCGTCACTCGCGAGAGATTTCTGGGAGCTCGATTCCGGCGAGCGGCGTCATGCGGAATCGCCCGACACGTTCTGGGTTCCAGACCGCGGCGAACGGGAAAAGCTGCAGCCGGGACAAGTCGCGAAGCTCCTCTTCGTCATCGAGTCTGATGACGACGGAGTCGCGGTCACGAACACCGAGCGAATGTGGGTCCTTGTCACCGAGGTCAACCACGACGGCTACATCGGGATACTGGTCAGCCAGCCCGTATCCATCGAACCCTCTGACGACGTGTATCTGATCATGGGAGCGGAAGTGCCATTTCGGGCGGAGCACGTCATCGACATTGCTACACCGCCTGCCGACTATGTCGCTCGGCAGCGCTCGCATCCTCCTGTTCGACACTGGCCCCGTGCGTGAGGGCCGCCCATAGCTGCCGATATGCCCGGCATCGCAAGGTCGGGTAGTCGATGATCTGCGTCGGTGACGCCGTGTGGTGACGTATCCGATCGGATACATTCCTCCATGTGGAATCCGATCTGCTCGAAGACGTCCGGCGGCGTGCCGGGCTGAGTCAGGAGGAGCTCGCCGCTCGTGCGGGGACGTCTCGTCCGACGTTGTCGGCGTACGAGCGGGGGCGGAAGTCACCAACGCTGATCACGGTGACACGGGTGCTCGAGAGCGCCGGGTTCGAGCTGATGGCCGAGCCGAAGGTCACCTTCCGCGAGTATCCGGTGAGCAGGGGTCGGCCGTTCGTCGTGGCGGATCGGCTCTGGCGGCTCGCCGTCGAGGAGGCCGTCGCGCACGTGACACTGCCGATCGGCGTGAACTGGTCTCGGCCAGGTGCGTCGTTCGACCTTCGTGACCGACGTCAACGCGCCCGTTGCTACGAGGTCGTGCTGCGGGAAGGCACGGCGGTCGATCTGCGCCGTTTCGTCGATGGTGCGTTCCTGGTCGATCTGTGGGATGACCTTGTCCTGCCTCGCGAACTCAGAGCCGCGTGGGAGCCGGCAATCGAAGCGGTCTCGACGTGAGCGGCTTGACGGACTTCCAGGTCGAGGTGGCTCGCCTGTTCTTCGCCCAGCCTGCCGCAGACGGCTTTCTCCTCGCCGGCGGCGGGGCCCTCTTGGCATCGGGCCTCACCACTCGGCCAACCGAGGATCTCGACTTCTTCGGTGAGCGAGGCCGAGCGGACGTGATGTTGGCCCGCGAGCAGTTCGAGGCTGCCGCCAGGGAGGCTGGTTGGACCGTCGACGCTGTTCAGCTGAGTGCGACCTTCGCTCGGCTCTCGGTCCGTGGTTCGGGCTTGGTCGTCGTCGACATCGCCATCGATGTGCCGCCCGGTCACCCGCCCGTGGTCTCGATTGCGGGTCCGACGTTCGACCCCGAGGAGCTCGCTGGTCGAAAGCTGGTCGCGTTGTTCGACCGGGCGGAGGCGCGTGACTTCGCCGACGTCTTCGTCCTCGCGCAGCGTTTCGGCCGGTCGGTGTTACTCGCGCGAGCAGCCGAACTCGACGGGGGCTTCGACCTCGGGGTGCTTGCCACCATGATGCGTTCACTCGCGCGGTTCACCGATGACGAGATCCCGACAGCCGACGCCACCGCAGATGCGATCAGGGCGTACTTCGCGGACTGGGCCGACGAACTCGATGAGCCACCGCTCACATGAGTCGACGGACCTCGTTCAGCCGGACCGCTTCCGTTGCAGTGCGTCGTTCACCATGGTGCTGAGCGAGTCGGCGATCGCGGCATCGCGGTCACGCGTCGCGTGCTGGTAGATCAGCGCAGCCCGTGACGAGGCATGCCCCATCCGGGACATCAGCTCCTTGGTGCTCGCCCCGGTCGCAGCGGCGAGCGTGTTGCCGGTGTGGCGCAGATCGTGGAAGCGAAGGCCCTCGATGCCGACTCGGCGGCACGCCCGCCCCCATGCCGTGTAGAGCGTTCCTCGCCGCAGCGGTGCGCCGCTCGTCGTGGTGAACAGCAGCGCATCGGGAGCCGGTCCGATCGCCGCCAAGTGTCCCTCGAGGTCGGGAACGATCACGGCAGGGATGGAGACGGTCCGTACGCCGGCATCCGTCTTCGGTGGCCCGAGGACGAGGGTGCCGTCGACCAGTTCCTGGTACTGCTCGACCACGCGCACCGTCCGATGGAGGAGATCGACGTGCCGCACTCGCAGCGCACGGATCTCTCCGAGCCGAAGGCCGCAGAAGGTGGCGAGGAGGACCGCTGCTCGGAACTGCGGTTCGATCGCATCGGCAAGCTCGAACACCTGCTCGATCGTCGCGACCGGACGCTCGGCAGGCTTCTCCGCCGACGCACCCTTCACCACGCACGGGTTCCGCAACACGGCCCCGTCTTCGACCGCCGTGGCGAACACGGCATGGACGAGCCGGTAGCACTTGGCAATGGTCGACGGGCCCGGCCTCCCGGCGGCGATC
>DAINND010000382.1:0-3048 GCA_036736065.1 Ilumatobacteraceae bacterium | reverse complement strand
GCGGGGGTGCGACTGCAGTGGTCTGGTCCGTCACCGCCGGCGCGAGCGGCCCGCCCTGGTACTGGGGCTGGACCGTGTCGGTGCCGCCGCAGGCGGCGAGGGCCACGGCGCGCAGCGCCGACACGAACTGGTCGAAGGTCGGCAGCAGGTAGAGGTTGGCCTGGTTGGCGTTGCGGTAGGCGCCGGTCGCCGGGTCGGTCTCGGCCACCACGACGGGTGCATCGGCCTCGAGGATCCTCCGGAGCACGGTGCTCGCCGGGGTGAGTGTCGTCGTGGGCACGCCGCCGACCATGTCGACCCACTCCACGTTGTCGGAGACGATCGCCTGGCCGACGCCGATGCCGATGAAGTGCGTGCCGGCCGAGAAGCTCGACACGAGCTGGCGGGCCCGGAGATAGCCGACGTGGTAGTACTTCGACGGGTTGTTGAGGGCACTCCACTCGCGGGTGGGGAACGTGTCGGGGGTCCACCGGGGCGCAGGGGCTGTCGTCGCGCTGCTCGAGATCTCGAACCGGCTCCATGTCGGCACACCGTCGGTGAAGAACAGCACGGTGCCCGGCTGCTGCGACTGCAGCGTGCCCGAGGACGTGTGGAACATGCGGTAGAGGCCGTCTTCCCAGTTCGTGCCACCACCCGGCGCCAGGGAGTTGATCCCGGCCTTCAGCGTCGTCGCCTGGGCAGGGTCCGACAGGTCGAAGTACTGCGACCACTGCCCGGTCCCGACGGCGGCCGAGAGGGTGTTGAACTGGATGATCTGCATCTTGATCGGCGTGCCGGTCAGGGCGTCGACCATCGCGTTGAGGCCGTCGCGGACCTGGCCCATCGCTGTGGAGCCGATCGAGGACGAGGTATCGACCACGACACCGAAGGTGCCGCCGCAGCGCGACTTGGCCTGGCCGAACAGTGGGGACGGCGTGAACGTGTCGTCGGGCACGACCGTGCGCTGCTCCCACCCGCCGGCGGCGTACGCGAACCGATCGGCCGTGGCCCCATAGGCCGACGACCCCTTGCCGCCGTCGACGGACACGACCACGCGTCGGGCGGACCGGTTCTCGTCGTTGTCGCCGGCGTCGCTGAGCTCGACCACCCAGGTCGGCGCCGTCACGCCCGGCACGAAGGCCTGGCCGTTCGGAGGCGGAGGGGCGTTGCGCACGAGTGGCAGGGAGAAGCACGTGGGCTGGCCACCGCCGGTCGTGGTGCACTCGACGCGCACGATGGCGAACTGGTCGTCTCGTTGGAGGTAGCGGTACGACACCCGACGGACCACGTCGACCACGAGGCCGTTGGCGTTGGTGAGCGTCTGCCAGCTGAGCAGCAGCGCGTTGGACCCGCCCGTCACCGCGCTGGCGGGGCAGGGCTGCGTGCAGGGGAGCGCCCCGGGTGCGGTGTCCGATGTCTCGGCCGACACGAGGTCCGGGGTGAGCCACAGCGACAGGCTCTGGTCCGTGATCGCGTTGTCGAGTCGGCCGCTCTCGTTGGCGTGCTGGGAGACCAGCAGCACGATGCCCTGGGAGATGCTGGCCACGACCAAGCCGGTGAGCACGATCGCGGCGAGGAGCTCGACCAATGTGAAGCCCTGGTCACGGCCGTGCGGGCGCGTCGAGCCCCCTCTCTCAGGGGCGCGACGACGGCGGAGGACGCCACGAGACGAGAAACCTCGGTTCCGCACGGTATCGACAGTCCGGAGTCAACTTCGTCACGCAGCGTGCTCGTAGGTACATCTATGAGTCTTGAAGGTCGCCTCGGTCACAGCGGGCCCGTTCCCGGCCCGTTTCCGGCCCGTTCCACCAGCCCCGGCCCATGGGGTGGTGCGATCGCTCTGGTGCGTCCTCGTCCTGCTAGGCATCGGTGCATGAACGTGATCGATGCCGTCCGTGAGCGCCGCTCGGTGCGCAAGTTCACCCCCCGGCCCGTGCCCGACGACGTGCTGCGCGGCCTGGTGGAGGACGCAGCCCGGGCACCGAGCGGAGGCAACCTCCAGCCCTGGCGCATCTACGTGGTCAACGGTGAGTCGATGGTGCAGCTGCGCGCCCATCTGGCGACCCAGGCGCCCATCGACCAACCGGAGTACGAGATCTACCCGCCCTCGCTCGCCGAGCCCTACCGCACCAACCGGTTCACCGTCGGCGAGCAGATGTACGCCACGCTCGGCATCGCTCGCGAGGACAAAGAGGGACGGCGGCGGCAGTTCGCCCACAACAACGACTTCTTCGGGGCTCCAGCGGCGTTGTTCTGCTACGTCGACCGACAGATGGGCCTGCCGCAGTGGAGCGACCTCGGGATGTACCTGCAGACGTTCATGCTGCTCGCGGTCGAGCGCGGCCTGGCCACGTGCGCGCAGGAGTACTGGAGCGTGCGCCACGCCGCCGTCACCTCGTTCACCGGGGCGCCGGCCGAGGAGATGCTGTTCTGCGGCATGTCCATCGGCTACGAGGACACCTCGGCGCCGATCAACACCCTGCGCTCCGAGCGGATGCCGCTCGAGCAGTTCGCGACGTTCCTGTAGCCGCCGCTGGCTAGGGTCGGCACCGTGCGTGCCGTGGTCCCGAGTGGAGGTGCCGTCGCTGTCGTCGAGGTGGAGACCCCGCCCGAGGGCCCGCTGCGCCTGCGGGTCGCCGAGGTGGGCATCTGCGGCAGCGATCACCACATGGTGGCTGCCGGCATGACCGGCTTCGCGCTCGGCCACGAGTTCGGTGGCCACCTTCCGGACGGCCGGCTCGTGGCGGTGCGGCCGACCGGCGAGTGCGGCACCTGTGTGCCGTGCACCACGGGCGTGCAGAACGGGTGCCGGCTCAGCTGGAGCACCGCCTACGGCGTGGCCGTCGACGGTGGCCTGGCCGACTATCTGGTGGTCGACCCACAGCGCGTCTACCCGATGGCCGACGGCGCCCGACCGGTCGACGCCGCCCTCGTCGAGCCAATGGCGATCGCCGTGCACGGCGTGCGGCGCGGCGGTCCCGGGCCGGCCCGCCGTGCCCGCGTCGTCGGCGCCGGCGCGGGAGGGCAGCGCACCGGGGGCGGCCGGCGGTGGAGGGGGGGGGGGGGGGG
>DAINND010000381.1:0-3055 GCA_036736065.1 Ilumatobacteraceae bacterium | reverse complement strand
GTCCCGCTCGCTGCCGAGCGGGTGGCGCACGGGGCGGCAGCGGGCGACTCGGCATGGATGCACGGCGGCCTCGCCGAGCCGACCGATCTGTCGCCCGGCGGGTGGGACGCGATCTTCGACGTCCCCGGGGCCGAGGCCCCGTGGGCCCATGTCGACAACGGCGCGTTCTGCGTGCCGCTGCCGCCGGAGCGCCGCGCGCAGTACATGGACTGGATCCGCGCCCTGCGCGCCCTACCTGCGCTCGACGGTCGTGAGATGCTGATGTGGGCCGATGTCATGGCGCCGCATCCGGAGCTGCTCGGCGAGCTGCCCGATGGCGTCACGCTGGTCGAGTGGGGCTACGAGGCCGACCACCCCTTCGACGCCCGCTGCGGTCGCATCGCTCGCTCCGGTCGTCCGTTCTGGGTGGCGCCAGGCACGTCGACCTGGTCGTCGCTCGCCGGCCGGGTCGCCAACATGACGGCCAACATCGATGCAGCGGTCGAGGCGGCGCTGACCCACGGCGCCGACGGTCTGCTGGTGTGCGACTGGGGCAACGAGGGGCACTTCCAGTACCACCCGGTGAGCTGGCCCGGCTTCGTCACCGCCGCTGCTCGGGCCTGGAACCCGGCGGGCCCGGCCGAGCCGGTGACGGCCATCGCCGAGCACGTCCTCGGCGACGCTGCGCTCGCCGAGGCCACGGTCCGCCTCGGTCGCGTGGACGAGCTGATCCGGCCCGGGGTGCCCGAGGCAGGCACGCTGGCGACCCTGCTCGCCTCCCCGGAGCGCGCGGCGTCGCTGGCCGCGGCGGGCATGGAGCCGGCGATGTTCGCCGCGGTGGAGCGCGAGCTCGACGCGATCGTGGCGCTGGTGGACGTCCCGGTCGGCGCTGCGCCGGATGCTGCGATCTGGGCCGACGAGCTGCGCGCCACCGCCTGCTGGCTGCGCCTCGCCGCGTGGCGCACCCGCCTGACCCTGGGCTGGCCGGGTGTGCCGGAGCCCGAGGTGATTCTCGCGGAGTACGCTCGGTTGCTCGGGGAGCATGAACGGTTGTGGCTGGCCCGCAACCGTCCGGGTGGCCTCGACGACTCCCTGCGGCGCCTCGGTGGCGCCGCCCGACACGTTGTTGCGGAGGAGCACCATGGCATCGATCACGCTTGACAAGGTCACCAAGCGCTACGCCAATGGTGTCGTCGCCGTCGACGCCGTCGACCTGCACATCGCCGACGGCGAGTTCATGGTGCTCGTCGGCCCGAGCGGTTGCGGAAAGTCGACGCTGCTGCGCCTCATCGCCGGTCTCGAAGAGATCACCGACGGAGGGGTGCTCGTGGGGGAGCGCGACGTCACCTACGACGCGCCGAAGTCCCGCGACATCGCGATGGTGTTCCAGAACTACGCGCTGTATCCGCACATGACGGTGCGCAAGAACCTGGGGCTCGGCCTGAAGCTGCACAAGGCGCCCAGGTCGCGTGTCCGTGAGCGCGTCGACGAGGTGGCCCGGATGCTCGAGCTCACCGAGCTGCTCGAGCGCAAGCCGGCGCAGCTGTCCGGTGGCCAGCGCCAGCGCGTGGCGATGGGTCGTGCCCTCGTCCGGGAGCCGCAGGCGTTCCTCATGGACGAGCCATTGTCGAACCTCGACGCGCAGCTGCGCGTCGCGATGCGTGAGGAGCTCGCCCGCCTCCACCGCCAGCTCGGCACCACGACGGTCTACGTCACCCACGACCAGGTGGAGGCGATGACCCTCGGCACGCGCGTCGCGGTCATGCGCAACGGGGTGCTCCAGCAGTGCGCGAGCCCCGACGAGCTCTACCACTCCCCGAGCAACGTCTTCTGCGCGGCATTCGTCGGATCGCCGCAGATCAACTTCGTCGATGCCGAGCTGGCGGACGGCCGCATCACCCTCGGATCGATGACGGTCCAGGCTCCGGCGCGGCTGGCCTCGACCGGCCGTCGGTCGTTGCTCGCGGCGATCCGGCCGTCGCCGCTGAAGCTCGGTGCCGGTGAGCGGCCGGGTGAGTCGGTGGGCGCGGTCGTCGACCTCGTCGAGAACCTCGGCTCGCAGCGGCACGTGTGGTGCACGATCGACACGCCGCCGTGCTGCGCGTCGTGCCTCGTCGACCAGGGTGTGATGGCCAAGCTGCCCGAGAGCCCGGACGCTCGCACCCGCTGGGTGACCGTCGTCGAGGGCTCGACGCGTCTCGAGCCGGGGGACCGCATCGATCTGCATCTCGACCCCGAGGATCTCCTGCTGTTCGATCCGGCGACCGGCGCGAGGCTCGACGACTGAGCGGCCCTGTTCCGGTGGTGGTCAGCGCCGCCGGCCGACGCCGATGTGCAGCGCCGAGCGCGGGAGCACCTTGAGCTGCTCGCCGTGCGTCGCCCCCTCCGGGGCGAGGCTGCGCTCGTAGCGGTCGAGCGTCCGGTGCAGGCCGGCGAGGCCTTCGTCGGTGAACTGCAGGCGGTAGCAGTCGAGGGTGGCGTGCCGTTCGGCCTGCACCCCGCTGGTGTCGACCACGACGGTCCCGTCGTCGGTGTCGTAGTAGCCGATCGTGTCGACACCCCACGGGCGTGCGGCTGAGGCGCGGTGGATGCGCGGCAGGTCGCTGAGCAGCACTGCCTCGCTGACCGCGAGCCCGGTCACGACGTGGTCGCGGTGTGCTTCGTGGGCCAGCCAGGGGTCGACGGTGAGCACGAGGTCGGGGGTGTGCTCACGGATCAGGGCGATCACCTGGTCGCGCAGGGCGACGTGGTCGAGCCCGCCTGCGTCGGGCCAACCGAGGTTGACCAGTCGGGCCACGCCGAGGACGGCCGCAGCCTGCTGCTGCTCGGCGAGCAGGCCGGCGGCAGCCCGGTCGTCGGGCAGGTCGGGGTCGAGCACCCCGGCGAGGTCGTCGGTGACGGTGACGTAGGTGACGTCGGCGCCGGCGAGCACGAGCCGACGGACGGTGCCCGCGCAGCCGATGTCGTTGTCGTCGTAGTGCGGCTGCACGGCCAGCACCCGGCGCGCGGCCAGGCGCCGGTCGAGCGCTGTCGAGCCGCTCCTGCCTAGCGTCCCGCAGCGGACCCCCGAGGGGCG
>DAINND010000380.1:1532-3076 GCA_036736065.1 Ilumatobacteraceae bacterium | reverse complement strand
GTGTGTGTGTGTCATCCGTCCAGAGCACCACACGACATGTCGAAGCTGCTGGTTGTCGCTGCTCGGCCACCGAAGCGCGCGGGTAGGGCGCCAGCCGTGGAATCCGACCACGGGTGGCGAGAAGCTGCGGGGGCGGTCGCCACTGCAGTCGCGCCATCTCACTACGCTCGCCCAGATGAGCCCTTCCGATCGGCACCTCCCCTCCCGCGCCCGAGTGGTGGTGATCGGCGGCGGTGTGATCGGCACCTCGGTCGCCTACCACCTCGCCCATCTCGGCTGGAGCGACACCGTGCTGCTCGAGCGCGACCAGCTCACCTCGGGCACCACCTGGCACGCAGCCGGGCTGATGGTCACCTTCGGGTCGACCAGCGAGACCAGCACCGCGATGCGCCAATACACCCGCGACCTGTACGCCCGCCTCGAGGCCGAGACCGGCCAGGCCACCGGGTTCAAGCCCGTCGGCTTCGTCGAGCTCGCCGCCGATCGCGACCGCCTCGAGGAGTACCGCCGGGTCGCCGCGTTCAACCGCCACGGCGGCGTCGAGGTCGAGGAGATCTCGCCCCGCGAGGTGGCCGAGCTGTTCCCGCTGGCGCGCACCGACGACCTGCTCGCCGGCTTCTACGTGCCCGGCGACGGGCGGGTGAACCCGGTCGACGTCACGATGGCGATGGCCAAAGGCGCCCGGATGCAGGGAGCCACGGTGCTGCAGGGTGTGAGCGTGCTCGACGTGCTCACCACGGGCAGCGGTCCGGCGCGACGGGTGCGCGGTGTGCGCACCGACCGTGGCGACATCGAGTGCGAGGTGGTCGTCAACTGCGCCGGCATGTGGGCCCGCCAGCTCGGCGAGCGCAACGGTGTGACCATCCCGCTGCAGGCGGCCGAGCACTACTACCTCATCACCGAGCAGATCGACGGCATCGACCCCTCGTGGCCGGTCATCGAAGACCCGGCGAGCCACGGCTACTACCGCGAGGAGGTGGGTGGGCTGATGATCGGGCTCTTCGAGCCGGTCTGCGCGCCCTGGCACGTCGATGCGATCCCTCCAGACGTCTCGTTCGCCTCGCTCCCGCCCGACTGGGAGCGGATGGGGCCCTACGTCGAGCGGGCGATGGGCCGTGTGCCGATCAGCTCCGAAATCGGCATCCGCACGTTCTTCTGCGGCCCGGAGAGCTTCACACCCGACCTGGCGCCGATCGTCGGCGAGGCGCCGGAGATCGCCAACTACTTCGTGGCCGCCGGGCTCAACTCGATCGGCATCCTCACGGGTGGCGGGCTCGGCCGGGTGCTCGCCGAGTGGATCACGACCGGGCAGCCGCAGGCCGACATCACCGGGTTCGACATCGCCCGCACCCAGCCCTACCAGGGCACTCCCGACTATCGCCGCACGCGCACGGTGGAGTCGCTCGGGATGGTCTACCAGTGCCACTACCCGAACCGTTCCATGCAGACCGCCCGCGGCGCGAAGCGCTCGCCGCTGCACCATCGCCTCGCCGAGCACGGCGCGCACTTCAGAGACGTCAGCGGCTGGGAGGGCGCTGACTGGT
>DAINND010000380.1:0-1432 GCA_036736065.1 Ilumatobacteraceae bacterium | reverse complement strand
GATCTGCTCCAGCAGCTGACCTCGGCCGACCTCTCGGACGCGGCGTTCCCGTTCCGCACCGCACGGTCGATCGACCTCGGCTTCGCCCGCGTGCTGTGCGTGCGGATCACCTACGTCGGTGAGCTCGGCTACGAGCTCTACGTCCCCGCCGAGCAGGCGGTGCACGTCCACGACCTGCTCGTCGCGGCCGGTGCCGAGCACGGGCTGCGCCACACCGGGCTGAAGGCCCTCGGCAGCCTGCGCATGGAGAAGGGCTACCGCGACTACGGCCACGACCTCGACAACACCGACGACGTCTTCGCCGCAGGCCTCGGCTTCGCAGTGGCCTTCGACAAGGCCCGCGACTTCATCGGACGCGACGCCGCGCTGCGCCTGCGCGACGCCGGGCCGTCGTGGCGCCGCCTGGTGCAGGTGCGCCTGACCGACCCGGAACCGTTGTTGTTCCACGCCGAGGTGGTGCACCGCGACGGCCGCGCCGTCGGGTACGTGCGGTCGGCGAGCTACGGCCACACACTTGGCGGCGCCGTGGGCCTCGCAATGGTCGAAGCCGACGGCCCGCTCACCGCCGACTGGGTGACGAGCGGCACCTGGGAGGTCGACGTGGCCGGGCGGCGGGTGCCCGCGACCGCATCGCTGCGCCCGATGTACGACCCCACCGGGGCACGCATCCGCAGCTGACCTGCGGCGTGGCTACCGTGGGCGCCATGCGCGTGCACGGGCCCGAACGACTCGCCGGCCAGGGCCTCGACCCCCACCAGGAGGAGTCGGGCAACCGAGCCATCCACACCCTGCTCACCCACCCCGTGGCCGGACCGCAGATCGACCTGCTGCTGACCTGGCGCGGCACGTCCCCCGACGACGGCGCCTACGAGGTGTGGGCGACGCGAGGCATGGTGCGCTTCCGTCGCCTCGTCGCGGACGACGGCTCGCTGCAGTTCGAGGTGCTCGAGACCGTCGGCGCCAACCCGGTGGCCGACCAGGACCCGCTGGCTCTCGCGACGGTCGACGCCGAGCGGGCCGCGGCCCGCGCCGGCGGCTTCGACGCGGACGACCCTGCGCGACGCTTCGTCGCCCCCGAGCAGCAGACCTACCCGTTCGCCTACGAGCGCATCGCCCAGCTGTTCGACTCGCCGAACGCACCGGACATCGCCGTGTCGCCCCGCGACTGGTGCTCGGGCAGCCAGCCCGGCACCCACGGCGCGCTGCACGTCCGCCAGGCCCGGGCACCGCTGTGGTTCAGCGGTCGGCGGATGCGTGCAGGGCGGCACCAGCTCGCCGCCCGATCCGTCGACATCGCCCCCACCTGCCTGGCGGCGCTCGACTTCCCGCTGGTCGACGGCGCCGACGCCGCGGGACGCACCTCGAGCGCGCGGGGTGTCGGGCCCGACGTCCACCTCGCCCGCCAGGACGGCAGGGTGCTCGACGAGGTCAT
>DAINND010000379.1:0-3091 GCA_036736065.1 Ilumatobacteraceae bacterium | reverse complement strand
GGCGAGGGCACCGTCACCGTCGACCTGTCCCGGCTCGCGCTGCTGCCCGGGACCTACGATCTGCACACCGTCGTCACGGACTTCAACCGCAGTCACGTGTACGACCACGTACAGACAGCCGTCCGATTCGACGTCATGAGCGGGAAGCCGTACGAGGTCGGGGGGCTCGTCACCCTCGAACCCTCGTGGTCCGTCGACTGAGCCTGGAGCCCGTATGACCGAACGCACCACCACCACCCGCCGGCCGTCGGTCTGCTTCGTCGTGACCGAGATCCTCGGCACCGTCCGCAACGGCGGCATCGCCACCGCGGTGACGCACATGTCGCTGCTGCTGGCGGAGCGGGGCATGGCCGTCGACATCCTCCACTGCGGTTGGCGCGACGAGGTGGACGACGCCTGGGCGGCCCGGTACCGCGAGGCCGGTGTCCGCGTGCGGTTCCTCGACCGGTCGGAGGTCGTCTCGCCGGAGTACCTCGCCGACTCCTGGCGGGTGGCGCAGGTGCTCGGCGAACACCACTACGACACCGTCGTGATGCAGGACTGGCAGGGTCTCGGTGCCGTCACCGGCCTGGCCAAGCGCGTCGGTCTCGGGTTCGCGTCCACGCGTCTCGTGCACCACGTGCACGGGCCGACCGAGTGGTTGCTCGAGGCGAACCGCAGCGTCGAGATGTCGCCTCGCGACGCGGCGACCGCGCATCTCGAACGGCTCAGCGCCGAGTACGCGGACGTGGTGGTCGGCCCGAGCGCCCACCTCGTGTCGTGGATGGCCGATCACGGGTGGCGACTGCCCGAGGAGCGGCACATCGTGCCGTACTTCACCTCGCGTCACCTCGACGCGCTCGACGCGCCGCTCCCGCCCGACCGTCCGACGGCTCCCCTCACGGAGCTCGTGTTCTTCGGTCGGCTCGAGGAGCGCAAGGGGGTGCGCACCTTCGCGAGCGCCGTCAACCGGCTCGACCCCGCTCTGCCCCACGGCAGCACTCTCACGTTCATGGGCCGCCCGGCCCACTTCCAGCCCGCCGACGTGCGCGAGATGTTCGACCCGCCGGCACGTGAGGCGCTGGCGGAGATCCGGTTCCTGACGGACCTCGACCAGCCCGAGGCACGTGCGCACCTGCAGGGACCGGGACGAGTCGCCCTCATCCCGTCGCACCTCGACAACTCGCCCAACGTCGTCTACGAGTGCATCGAGGACCGCGTGCCGTTCCTCGCGTCGCACGCCGGCGGCACGGGCGAGCTCGTGGCCGAGGCCGATCGGGCGACGACCCTGTTCGATCCGAACCCGGCGTCGATGGCGCGGCTCCTGGAACCCCTGCTGCGGTCGCGGGTCACCCCGGTGCCCGCTCGTCCCTCGTACGACGGTCCGGCGCTGATGGCGGTGTGGGAGCAGCTGCTCCGTCCGCTGCCCGACGCGCCGGTCGACGAGACGACGGACGACACCTTCGTGACGGTGGTGATCCCGCACCACGACCGACCCGACCATCTCGTCAAGGCCGTGCAGTCCGTGGCGCTGCAGGACCACATGAACCTCGAGATCCTGGTCGTCGACGACGGCAGCACGACGCCCGAGGCGCTGGAACTGCTGGAGCGGCTGCCGGCGATGTTCGCCCACCGTCGCCTGCGCGTGGTGCGCCAGGAGAACCGCTATCTCGGGGCCGCCCGCAACACCGGCGCGAGGGAGGCCGCCGCCGACTGGTTGGTGTTCCTCGACGACGCCGACGAGCTCAAGCCGGCCTGCGTCTCCACGATGATCAGGGCACAGCGGCGCACCGGCGCACGGCTCGTCAGCGAGGGCTTCGACGAGGTAGACGGCACCACGCTCGACCACTGCCCGCACCTCCACACCTGGATCTTCCTGGGCAGCGGCATCCACCTGGGATCGATGATGAACAACCTCGGCGGGGCGGGGATGCTGGTCGCTCGCGACGACCTCCTCGCCGTGGGCGGGTTCCACGAGCGTCACGGGGTGGGGCACGAGGACTGGCGGTTGTACGTCGCGTTCGCGATGTCCGGCCGTCCGATCGCCGGGGTGCCCCTGCCGCTCTACGTGTACCGCATCCGGCCGAACTCCATGATCCGATCGACGAGCACGTACGCGAACTCCGCGATCGTCAACGAGGTGTTCGCCGAGCACCTGCCGCCGGAGCTGGCGTCGTGGCCGATGCTGCTGCGCTCGCTGTCGGAGGTGACGGCGAAGCAGCAGGGCCGCATCGAGTACCTGCAGGGGCACGTCGCCTCGCTCGACGCACAGCTCGACGATCTCCGGCGGCTCCTCGCGCTCCAGTCGGTGGTGGCGAGGCCCAGATGAGTGCCCCGGAACTGGTGCGTGCGGATCTCGATCGTCTGCTCCGACTCCCACCCGAGTACCGGAGCCGGCAGCGCCCCGAGTACTTCGCCGACAGCGAGTCCTCGGAGCTCATCTGGCAGCCGGACGTCTACGGCATGGTGGGAGTCGTCGCACGCCGCACGGGCGCGACGGTGGTCGACTTCGGCTGTGGCACGGCTCGCAAGCTCCTCCGCCTCGCTGCGTCCGTCCCGGTGGTCGGCATCGACTACGGGCCGAACATCGCCGCCTGCCGTGCCGCCGCCCCCGACCAGACCTGGATCGAGGCCGACCTCGAGCGGATCGAGGAGTCCTTCGCCGAGCAGCTGCCCGAGGGGCCGCTGGTCGCGGTGAGCTGCGACGTGATCGAGCACCTCGTCGACCCTCGCCCGCTGCTGCGGTTCCTCGCGGCCATCAGCTCGAGATGCGTCGCGATCGTCGTGAGCACCCCCGAGCGGATCGGCACGCACGGGGCCGATCACCACGGTCCGCCGCCGAACCCGGCCCACGTGCGCGAGTGGTCGCTGGCGGAGTTCGGTGAGCTGCTCACCGACCACGGGCTCGCTCCCAGCGCCCTCGGCACCCCCCGGGCCAACGTGGCGTCCGTCGACGCCACCACGATCACCGCCGTCGTGACGGCGCTCGTCCCGACCTCCACGGAACGAGCCACCACCGTCGACGAGGCCGGTCGGTGGTCGCCCTGCTTCCCGTCCGTGGAGGCGCCCCTGGCGCGCGCCGCGGCGCGCGGATTCGACCTGGTGGCGGTGC
>DAINND010000378.1:0-3102 GCA_036736065.1 Ilumatobacteraceae bacterium | reverse complement strand
TCGTAGAGCGCCGCCGTGTCCGCCGTCGTTGCCATTGCAATGGGAATCATGCCAGCACCGACCGCATCATCGAGCGGCAGCGGTCCAGGGCCTTCTTCTCCAGCTGCCTGATCCGTTCGCGGGTCAAGCCGAGCATCGCACCGATCTCCTCGAGCGTCTTGGGGTCCTCCCCACCGCACCCGAAGCGCTGGCGCAGGATGAAGGCATCGCGCTGTTCGAGACCTGCGAGCAGCACCTCGACGATCTCGCGGTCGGCCGTCAGATCGATCAACTCCTCGGGGTTCGTCTCCGTGGGCAGATCGACGGCCGCGTCGATGTTGGCGTCGGGCCACTCGCAGCGGCCCTCGTCGATCAGCGTCTCCCGCTCCATGCGGTGGGCCGCCGCGAACGACGCCTCCACGGAACCGATCCGGCGGAACCGTGCGGCGGCGCTCCGCAGTGCGCGTGAGCAGTCGCCGCTCTGAGTGTGCACCGGGATGCGCACCAGGCCTGCTTGCGCCTCGGCACGCTGGATCGCCTGCTGGATCCAGCGCATGGCGTAGGTCGTCAACGCCGTGCCACGCGACGGATCGAACTTCTCGATCGCCCGGCGCAGGCCGAACACTCCCTCCTGGATCAGATCCTCCCGGTCGAGCTTCACCGCATGGCGTGCCGTATAGCCATCGACCGTCCAGATCACCAGGCGCAGGTTGGCGAGGGTCAGCCGCTCGACGGCGCGGTCACCGGTGCGGACCTGGGCCTCGAGGAAGCGGCGGCCCGACGCGTCCGTCGCGACCGAGTCGAGGGCGTGGCGTGCTTCGCGTGCCCGCACCACGTGCACGAGCAACCTGTGCTGATCACGCGGGGAGAGCACCTCGATCTCGTGCAGGTTGCGGGCGTAGACACCGGGGAAGCGGTTGCGGATGGCAGTGGTCATGGTCGTCTCCTCGTTCAGCAGTTGCTGCCCGGTCGACGTGCCCAGAGGCGAGATGTGACACGACCCGCTCGTCATCCCGCGTCAGAGGGCGAGCGCGAGGTGGATCTCGTCGGCGACGAATGCACGCCTACCCGGCTGGGGCTGCTCGGCCCGTTGCTCGGCGAGCGCAGCACGTCGGGCATCGCCCAGTTCGCGCCACGCTGCGGCACAACGCAGCCATGTACCGGAGGCGCGGTGATGGCGCACCACCTCGAAGGCCACCGCCTTGCGGCCGAGGCGAATGGCTCGCCGGGTCGCCTCGAGCTTGGTGCGGGCCGGCAACGGGTCGTCGGTGACGTCGATGTTGAGCTGGTGGAGACCGAGGTCGGGCGGCACGATCGCATCGGCACGCCACCGGCGCCCGACGCTTTCGAAGGGTGCGATGGTCAGCAGCGTCGAGGAGCCGGCGGCCAGGACACGCAGCCAGCCTCCTTCCTCGTCGTCGACCTTGGGACGGTGTACCACCAGACGGCCGGCCGGCCGCAGGTCGACGAGCACGCGCTGAGGCTCGGTAGGTGATTCGTCGATCGGCGAGTACTTGGGCCCGCCGCCGCCGCCGGCGGCCATGGCGAGCGCCCACTCGTCGGTTCGGAGCTCACGGACCTCCTGTCCGAACGCGGCGAGGGACCGGCGCGTCTGAGGAGTTCCGGCGACGACCGACGGTGACGACATGCGTCCCGTCAAGTCCTCGAGTTGTCGGGCCGCGTCCTTGGCGACGTTGATCAGGCGGGGCAGCGCATCCGCGCCGGCCTCGAGCAGGTTGACCGCCCGCGGCAACCACACGTCGGTGAGGGCCTCGGTGACGTTGGTGGGGAGCGGGAGCGAAGCCGCCTCGGCGGCGAGTTCGAGCGCGGCCGCCCCACGGGTGAGCTCGTGGCGCATCGGATCCGAGGCGACCTCGGCGAGTGCAACTGCGCCACCGAGTTCGTACGCCTCCGGGCCACCTCCGCGTAGCGACGACGGGCCCCTGGAACGCGTGCTGCGGCGGCGCCCGACACGGACCGCTTCGCCACCCGGCGGCTCGACCAGCAACCGATTCGCGACGTCCTTGCCCACGAGCGCGAGAAGCAGGCCGAGGTCGGAGGCACGTGTACACCTGAGCGAGGCGAGGGTGAACGGGTCCGCAGTGTCGACCGACAACCAGGTCGACGCGCCGAGTTGCAGCTCGGACACCCCGGCCGGACCCCCGACGAAGCCCGTGAGCTCGCGTTCACCGTCGTCATCGACCCGCAACACGAACGCGTCCTGGTAGATCGCCTCATCCATGAGCAGCTCCCGTCAACCGGGCATGAGCAGCTGCAGACTGAAAGGCGTCGGACACCTGCCGTGCTGCGCGGCTCCGCCGCTTGCGTTGCGCCGGGTTGTCCGACGGGTTCGGGAACAGCCCTTTCCGCTGACCTGCGAACCAGAGGCTCGGCCAGTAGCGGGCCTGGTCGGGCCGAGCGCCGGCCTCTGGCCTCGGCGCGCCGCTGAGGTCGATGTCGGGATGCAACGTGAGCGCGACGTAGTTCAACGCCGAGGCTGCCACCCAGGGCGGGATCGAGTCGTCACACTCGATGGCAGCCCGTAGCTCGTCGGCGACCGTCGTCGACGGCGTGTCCAGCTGTGACGGCGCGACCGGCTCGGAGGACCGAACCCCACCAGGAGCGTCGTACTCCTCGTCGAACTCCACGGTTTTGGACAGACCGCGGGCGGCATCCGACACCACCTTCTTCATCACGTCGGTGCAGTAGGCCTCCACATTGGCACCTTCGAGACCCTCGGGATTCCGTTCCATCCGAACCCATACCCGTCGGAGCGCCTCACTCGTGACCTCGTGGTCGGGAAGATTCAGGCCTCGTCGCCGGAGAATCCTGCGCGCCTCTCGCTCCGTGCTGGGTTTGCTGAGGAACTCCTCGGCTGCCGCGACGAAGGGGTGAAGACCCCGATCGATCCGACGGTGCTCTCGCAACCTGTCCGCCATGAGGACGGATCCTAGAACCGCCCTGTCACATCTCGAGCCGGGAGTGGGCGACCTGGTGCCGGTCCACAGGGATCGGGGGGCGATGTCACATCTCGAAGGAGGTCACGTCGTCCAGGTGTACCGAGCAGAAGGAGACGAGACATGAAGCCGATCGTGAAGTTGGACCGCACGCTGGTGGCGGTCG
>DAINND010000377.1:0-3105 GCA_036736065.1 Ilumatobacteraceae bacterium | reverse complement strand
TCACCCCAGCCGAGGCGGTCGCCCGTGGCTCGGCGGACGGCGAGCCACCCGGACACCGCCGCCGGAGCCCAGACCGCGGCCAACTCCCACCAACGCGCGTCGAGCGGCAGGTGGCCGCTGAGCAACGACGCGACGAGCACCGCCGAGAACGCGGCACGGCGCAGCCCGCTGAGCGGGCGCACCAGCGCTGCGGCGAACGCCAGCCGGTCGCGAGCGCGCAGCCGGAGCGACAGCACGGGCCCGTCCCTGCTGCGCAGCAGCTCGAGCGCACCGGCCGTCTCGAGTCGGCGGGTCGCGCGCACCTCACCAGCCGTGGTCATGCCGCGTTCGCGCACCACCACCGGCTCGGCTGGCGCCAGCACGGCGAACCCGGCAGCGCGCAGCCGGCCCGACAGGCGCATCTCCACACCACGGCGCGAGCCGGTGGGCACGCCGACATGGGCGACGGCCCAGCGACGCATGAGCGTGCCGGAGCCGGCGATCAGCGCGGCCGGCGCAGCCGATGGCGCGAGCAGCTCGCGCTCGAGGCGCCGATCGTGGCGTCCGCGCTGGTCGTGCTCGGCCGACTCGGTCGAGCGATGGCCGACCCGGCCGACGACCGCCGCCACATAGGGGTCGTCGAGACGTGGGGCGAGCAGCGTCAGCACATCGGGCCGCGGCACGTCACCGGCGTCGAGGAGCAGCAGCCACGGGGAGCTGCCACCCGCGAGCGCCGCCGTCAGTCCGGCCGCGTCGAACGCGCGGTCCACCTCGAACACGGCCAGGCCGTGCTCGGAGGCGACGGCCAGCAGGTCGGGGCGGTGCTGCGACGCGAGCAGCGTGATCGACTCGACGCCGCGCACGTTGCGGACACCAGCCAGTGTGGCGAGCAGGTGGGGCAGCGGATGCGCGTCGATGCGCACGAACACGTCGGTGCGCGGCGGAGGAGCCGGCTGCCACGTGGCAGAGCCCGCGTCACGGCGGCGACGAAGCACGACGAGCCAGACCACCAGGCCCAGCCAGCCGACCACCTCGATCGCCAACGCCGGCCAGGCCAGCCATCGGGGCGCACCGTCGAGCGTGGTCAGGGCGCGCCAGAGCAGGTAGGCCGAGCCCGTGGCCACTGCCACCGGCGTCCATCGGATGTGTTGCCTGCTCATCTGGGTCGTGTCGGGGTGGCGATCCGCCCATCCACCCCGGCGGGGAGGCGTCGGTCGTCCCCGTTGACCGTCCCCGTCGCGGCCGATCCGGCACGACGGCCGGGCGATGCCGCCCGACGCCGGCGACGGCCGGTACCGTCGGAGCATCTCGACTGCACCGCCCCTCGCCTCGCTGCCGATCCGGCTCCGCCGGCTCGCGATCTCCTGGTTGCTCGTCAGCATCGGCGTGCCCCTGATGCTGCGCGCCGACCTCGGCGTGAGCCCGTTCGATGTGCTGTCGACCGGCGTCGCCGAAGCGACCGGCTGGAGCGTCGGGGTCTCGTTCATCGTCTGCTCGATCGCCTGCTTCGCCGCCGGCAGGCTCCTCGGCGGCCTGCTCGGGCCGGCCTGTGTCCCGGGCACGATCGTCATCGGCCTGCTCGTGAACGTCGCCCTCGACGTGCTGCCCGAGCCGACGTCGCTGATCGCCCGGATCCCGATGTTCGTGGCCGGCGTGCTGATCGTCGCGACGGCGATCACCCTCGGCGTGGCGAGCGAGCTCGGACCTGGGCCGACCGAGGTGTTGATGCTCGGGTTGATGGCCAAGGGGATGCCCATCGTTCCCGCCCGCTGGCTGAGCGACGGGATGCCGGTGGTCGTCGGCACGTTGCTCGGTGGCGCCATGGGCGCAGGCACCGTTGCCTTCTGGGTGATCATGGGGCCGCTCGTGAAGTTCGGCCTGCGGGCGATGCGCTACGAGCCGCCGCATGTGCGCGCCGAGCGCGCCCGGCTCGCGGCGTCGGGCGTTGCGTGACCCGCGCGACGGCCGCTCAGCCGGTCCCGTAGACGTAGCAGCCGTACTGATCCGGCGTCGACCACTGGGCGGCGCCGCGCACCACCAGCGTGTCGCGGTCGGTGAACTGCACCTGGTCGAGGCCGACCGTCGCCAGCTCGTCACCGATCACCATCGAGCGCTGCAGCGGCGACCGGCAGCCGACGTTCTGCGCCGAGTGCTCGATGGTGCCCTTGGCGACCAGCGACGTGCCCTGCAACTGGGCGACGACCACAGCACCCGTGGGGTCGGTGATCCCGGCGGCGATGCAGAATGCGCCTGGCGGGCACGGGCCCCACAACGGTGACGTCGGGATCACGATCGTGCCGTCGGCAGGCCAGAACAGGAAGGCTCGATGGTCCCACTCGGCCTGGCTCGAGCCGCCGATCGTCAGGGTCGACAGCCGAACCGGGTCGGCCGGGTCGCTGACGTCGAACAGGCTGAGTTGCGTGCCGAGCGTCGCCCCGTCAGAGGTGGCGTCCTGCCCGACCCCGAGCAGCAACCCGTCGCCGACCGGGTGCAGGTAGGCCGAGTAGCCGGGGATCTTGAGCTCGCCGACGAGGCGCGGCGCCGTCGGATCGGCGAGGTCGATCACATAGAGCGGGTCGACCTGTCGGAACGTCACGACGTAGGCCTGGGTGCCGATGAAGCGCACGGCGTAGATCTGCTCGGTCAGGCCGAGCCCGCCCACGGAGCCGATCGGCACCAGCGTCGTGCCCTCGGGCCGCAGCACGTGCACGAACGACTCGCTCGGACGGGTGCCGCTCCACGACTCGACGGTCGTCGCCACTCGCAGGTCACCCTCGTGCTCGCTCATCGCGAACTGGTTGAGCAGCCGACCGTTCAACGTGCCCGTGGCGTCGTACCGGGCCCCGCCGTCGGCGGTGAGGGTGAAGCGGTGGATCACCAGCGTCGTGGTGTCGCCCGACACCGGCGGCACCACGGCCGTCGGGACCACCGGCGGGACCGGAGGGACCTGCTAGGGCCCGGGGGTGGGGGCGGGGTTGCGCCGGTCGGAGGTCGCGTTGGCCGTGCCCCCTCCCGCTTTCGGCCCGCCCTCGGCGATCAACTCGTCCACGAGTCCGCCGACGTCTGACTTGACTGCCGCCTGCGTGGGGCCTTCGGCCATCACGCGCACCAAGGGGTCGGTGCCCG
>DAINND010000376.1:0-3106 GCA_036736065.1 Ilumatobacteraceae bacterium | reverse complement strand
TCACGAGCTCGACGACCTCGTCATCATCGGTGGAGCCGTCGCCGCCGATGCGCGGGGCGCCCATCGCGATGGTCACCTTCGGCTCGTCGACGACGGTGTTGCCGAGCAGCCCGAGGATGCCGCCGATGGCCGGTTGCACCAGGCTTCCGCCGCCTTTGCCGCCCGAGGTGACCATGGCGATCACCTTGCCGCGCAGCGAGTGCGTGCCGAGCGGTCGGGTGAGCCAGTCGATGGCGTTCTTCGCCAGGCCCGTCGGCCCGAAGTTGTACTCGGGCATGCCGATGATGACGGCATCGGCGCCCTCGACGGCGGCCCGCCAACGCGTCGCCACCTCCGGCAGGTCGGCCTCGAGGTCAGGGTTGTAGTAGGGCAGCTCACCGACCCAGTCGACCACCTCGCCCGCGAGCTCCGGCGGGGCCAGCCTGGCGGCGAGCCGGACCAGGCCCGTGTTGGAGCTGCCGGCGCGCAGGCTGCCGCTGAAGGCGATGGCGCGATAGGTCGATGGAGCGGTCGTCTCGGTCACGGCTCGAGTATCGCGGCATCACCGGTGGCGATGCGACCCGGCTGGAGGACGGTGGCGTAGAGGCGGCTCACGGCGCCGTTGCCCGACCACATCGCCATGAAGTCCCCGTCGCGGAACCAGGACGCGTTCTGCTTGCAGGGGAAGGCGTAGGCCGACACCTCGCACAGCACCTCACCCAGCTGCAGTCGCACGCCGGGTCGCACATCGGGCCAGTGCAGGCCGCGCACGGTGACGTTCTCCCCGGCAGCCCCTGGGAACAGCTGGTGCCCCTGCGCGTTGAACGCGTCGATCACGTCGGCCGACCAGATGCACAGCGCCTGCCAGGGGCGGCCGTGGTGCTGGCGTGACTTCTGCACGTCGCCCGTCACGCCGCCGAAGCCCACCTCGACGTCATCGATCGCTGCCTTCGGCACACCGCCCGTCCCGGCGTTGAGCTGCGTCACCACGCCCTCGGCCCGGCCAGGCAGCTGGCCCGCAGCGCGCAGGGCGGGCCCCGCCGCCAGCAGGGCCTCCCACACACCCGGCAGCACCTCCTCGACCGATCCGTCGGTGGCGGGCAGCAGGTGGTCGATCACGGTGGCGTCGCGACCCTCGACGAGCATCTCCCACAGGTCGGGAAGGTGCTGCACGGTCTTCGCCGCGTCGGTGGCCGTGAATCGGTAGGGGCCGATGGTGATCACGACGCCCACCCTATGCTGGCCCGGTGACCACTGCGGCCCCCTCCGACCCGTTCGCCGAGCTGCGCCTCACCGAGTGGACGTCGTGCGGAGGATGCGCGGCCAAGTGGGGCGCGTCACTGCTGACCTCGCTGGTGCGCGACATGCCGGGCGGAGCGGACCCCTCGCTGCTGGTCGGGCTGGCACCGTTCGACGACGCCGCGATCTACCAGGTGTCGCCGGACGTCGCCCTCGTGAGCACCACCGACTTCTTCCCGCCACTCGTCGACCACCCCGCCGACTTCGGGGCGATCGCCGCGGCCAATGCGTGCAGCGACGTGTTCGCCATGGGCGGTCGGGTGGTCATGGCGCTCAACGTCGCGGCGTTCCCCGAGCACTTCCCGCGCGAGGCGATCGTCGCGATCTTCGACGCCGCGGCCGCCGTGGTGGCCGAGGCTGGCGGCTCGATCGCCGGTGGGCACACGATCCGCAACCCCGAGCCGATCTTCGGCCTCGCCGTGCAGGGCGTGGTCCACCCGGACCGTGTCTTCCGCAAGGGCGGCGCCCGACCCGGCGATGTGCTCGTGCTGTCGAAGCCGCGCGGCACGGCGCTGGCGCTGGCGGGGGGCACCTCCGACGACAAGGCTGCGGCGATCGCCGGGATGCGCCGGATCAACCGCGCCGCGTCGGAGCAGTTGCAGTCGCTCGGCACGGCAGTGCACGCCGTCACCGACGTCACCGGCTACGGCCTGGCCGGCCACGGCTGGGAGATGGCCGAGCGCAGCAAAGTGCAGCTGGTGGTCGACACCTCCGGCATCGTGGCCTATCCCGGGGCGCGCGAGGCCGCGGCGCGAGGCGTGCGCACGGGCGGTGACCCGCGCAACCGCGAGTACGTGGCCGCGCACCTCGACAGCAGGGCGACCCCCGAGGGCGAGGCGCTGTGCATGGACCCGCAGACCTCGGGTGGGCTGCTGGCCGCGATCGACCCTGCGGCCGCGGCGGACCTGGGCGACGGCTGGTGGCGTGCCGGTGAGGTCGCCGCCGGAGCAGCGGCGCTGTTGCTGCGCTGAGCGGACGCGCCGATGACCCGCGGCCGTGCCCCCACCAGAGCGATCGAGAAGGAGCTGTGGGCCCAGGGCCACGAGGTGGTCGTGGGCATCGACGAGGTCGGGCGTGGCGCCTGGGCCGGGCCGCTGGTGGTCGGTGCCGCCGTGCTGCCGGTCGATCGTCGGGTGAACGGCGTGCGCGACTCCAAGGTGCTCTCCGAGGCCGGCCGCGAGCAGCTCTTCGATCGGGTGGCTGCGTGGTGCGACGCCTGGGCGACGGGCGAGGCGAGCCACGCCGAGTGCGACGAGCTCGGCATGGCCGCGGCGCAGCGCCTCGCCGCTCGCCGGGCGATCGAGGCGCTCGGTGTGCGACCCGACGCTGCGGTCGTCGACGGCTCGTGGAACTTCGTGAGCCCGCACGTCGGCCACGTCGAGATGCGGGTGAAGGCGGACCTGCACTGCCTGTCGGTCGCGGCGGCCAGCATCCTGGCCAAGGTCACCCGCGACCGGGCGATGCGCGACGCGGCGCGCCACTTCCCGCAGTGGTCCTTCGACACGAACAAGGGCTACCCCTGCCCCATGCACAAGGTGGGCCTGCAGGGCTACGGGCCGTCGGCCATCCATCGGCGCACCTGGGTGTTCATGGAGCACTACGTGCCGTGGCCGGGCGTGCCGCGCGAGCTCACCGCGGCCCAGCGTCAGGCGGTGCAGGAGACGCTGTTCTGAGATGACCGAGCTGGTGACCACCCGGCACGACGTGATCGTCGTGGGAGCTGGCCTGGCCGGCCTGCAGTGCGCCGAACGCCTCGTCGCCGCAGGCCGCGAGGTCGTGGTGCGCGAGGCGCGCGACCGCCTCGGTGGACGCGTGCGCACCCATCGCT
>DAINND010000375.1:0-3134 GCA_036736065.1 Ilumatobacteraceae bacterium | reverse complement strand
GCTCGAGGCGCAGCACGGTCGCCGGATCGGCAGTCAGCCACAACACCCCGCTGTCGTCGATCTGCGCCCGGTACGGCTCGGCCGACAACGGGCCCAGCAGACGCGGCAGGCATGACTCGTCATAGGTCGCCGGCGCGCCCTCCACGCGCAGGACCGCATCCTCGCCGAGCGCCCATGTCATCGAGCACGCACCGATGTGCACTTGCCCGTCGGCATCGAAGGTGACGGCGAACCGATCGCCCTCGCTGGCCCACACACCGATCAGTTGGTCGCGCTGCACGGGCGCGCCCAACGAATCGATGCGGCGGAAGGTGAGCGGGCCCTGGTCGCCGGTCGCATCGTTCACCACCAACGGCCCGTTGCCGTCCATCAGCCTGAGGTCCGATGTCGTCGGCAGGGTGAGCGTCTCGATGCCCGGGCAAGCCATCTCGGTGAAGGCTCCGCCGGTGACGACCATCCGGCCGCTCGCAGCGTCGAGCGAGCCCTCGACCGATCCACTGTTGCAGCCGTCGAACACCCCGAACAGGCCGTCCGCGCCCGGCGGGAGGGGAGCCAGGGTGGGGACCGGCGACGGGATCGGGCGGTCACCGGCGTCGACGAGCGCCCAGGTGTTGCCGAGCCCCGCAGCGACAGGATCGACGGGTGGCGCCAGCGTCGTTGCCGGCCCGACCGTGCTGACCGGCGTCGACGATGACGGCGCCACCGGCAACGTGGTCGACGGCGACGAGGGCGACTCGGGCGAGCGGAGCACCACCACACCCACGAGCACGGCCACCACTGCCGCAGCCGACCCCAGCCACCACCATGTGTGCCGCGACCCGGCACCCGAGCGAGGGGCCGTGCCGGTGGCCACCGGATCGAGCAGCGCCTCACCGCGCAGCTCGCCTTCCAGACGGCTGCGCAGCCGGGATCGGAACTCGTCGGTCGGTGGCGTGCCGGCATCGCGCAGCGTGCTGCGCAGCATCTGCTCGTCGTTCATCGCTGTTCCTCCGCAGTCGGCGTGACGCGCAGCGCACTGCGGCCACGGGCCAGTAGCGATTCGGTGGCATGCACGCTCTTGCCCAAGACGCGCGCCACCTCGCCCACGGGCAGGTCGTCGCCGTAGCGCAGCACGAGCGCGGCGCGCTGCAGCGGCGGCAACGCGGCGAGTCGGGCGAGCAGACCGCCGTCACCGGCAATGCCCCCATCGACGAGCGGCCCGCCGACCACCGCTGTCGCGGCGACGGCGGGCTCGCGGCGCACCCGACGCCGAGCGGCGCGGTGCAGGTCGATGAACCGGTTGCGACAGGTCGTGACCAGCCACCCCACGCCCACCTCGTCACCCGGGTGCTCGCGGCAGTGGCGCACCAGGGCGAGGTAGGTGTCCTGCACCAACTCCTCGGTCGCCGCCCGGTCGCCGCCGCACAGGCGCGACGCGGCACGGTGGACGTCGACCAGCGACCGCTCGTACAGGGCGAGGATCTGCTCGTCGGTCACCCCACCACCCACCCGGTCGGCACGCCCATCGAACCCATCATCCCCCAGACGACACCGACCGCCGTCGTCCGTCGCGGCGGGCGCCGCTCGCGGGGCCGAGCTCAGCCGCCTTCTCGGGGGCCGCCGGCTGCGGCGGGCGCAGGGCCCGTCACCGTCACCGTGGTCGGCACGCCACCCTGCTCCGCGGCTTGGGCCGCCGCAGTCGACACCGGATCGGCGCCCGCCGAGGCAGACCAGCCGTGGCGAAGCGGACACCGCCGCGCCCGGTCCTGCGCGACCGTACCGGCGGATCTGCAGCTGCGAGGCTCGGCCCGGCACGACACGCCAGAACCGATCCGGTGGGTCGTGCGTCAGGTCAGGAGGTGGACAGCTACGTGGACAAGCACCTGAGCGTGATCGGTGAGCCGATGCTCGGGCGGCGACCGTCGCCCGCTGCGCCGCGCCCCGCCGACGATGTCGATGTCGCCGCCGATGTCGATGTCGAGCAGCTCTACGTGGCCCACCGGCGCCGGCTGACGAACCTCGCCGCGGCGATCACCCTCGACCGCTCGGTGGCCGAGGAGGTGGTGCAGGACGCGTTCGCCGGCCTGCAGCAGCGCGCCGGCTCGGTGACCGACCCGCTCGGCTACCTGCACCGGTCCGTGGTGAACCAGTCGATCTCGGTGATCCGTCGTCGCCGCACCGCAGCCCGCTACGTGGTGCCCGTGGCACAGGTGGCCGTCAACCCGGAGATCGACGAGACCTGGGCCGCGGTCACCCGGTTGCCCGCCCGCGAACGGGCCGTGGTGGTGCTGCGCTACTGGCTCGACTGGCCGGAGGCCGACATCGCCGCGTCGCTCGGCTGGCCCGCCGGAACCGTGAAGTCCACGTTGCACCGCGCCCTACGGCGCCTGACGAAGGAGATCCAACGATGACCACCGACACCATCCCCGACACGGCTGCCGACGACCGGCTCGAGCAGCGGCTGCGCGCCGCCTGCCACGCTGTCATCCCCCACCTCACCGACGAGCGCGTCGTCGCACTGCGGGCCGCCGAGGCCGGTGCCGACGACATGGCCGTCGCTCCGTTCGCCCCGGTGGTGCCGATCGCGTCCGGCCATTCGACTGGCCGCCCCACTGGCCGGTCCGCTGGTCGCCCCAGCGGACGATCGCCGCTGGTCGGCGCTGCCGCAGCAGCGCTGCTCGTCGTCGGTGGTGCCGGCGTGTGGGCACTGGCCAGCCGGCCCGAACCGGCCGGGGGCGGGGTGGGCGTGGGCAGCGCGCCCTCGTCGGTCCTCGCACCGCCACCGGTGTCATCGCCCACCGTGTCCGTGCCGTGCTTCGACGCCGCCTGCACCCCGGTCGACCGCCTCACCGTCGTCGCCGGCGCTGCCGACATCTACGTCGGCCCGGAGTCGCTCGGCGCCCCGGTCGTCGACCAGACCCTCCTCGACCAGGGCGGCCTGCTGCGCTGCACCGAGCTGACCGCCGACGGCACCGCCTGCCAGCGCGGCGAGGGCCTCGCCGGGGTCTTCCCGGTCAGCTACCCGACCGGCATCGTCAGCCCCGACACAGTGCCCGCACCACTCAGCATCGACACGGAGTCGAGGATCGAGATCGGCACCACCTTCACCACCGTCACGCCCGAGCAGTACGTGGCGATCTGGGGCGGGTCCGACG
>DAINND010000374.1:0-3146 GCA_036736065.1 Ilumatobacteraceae bacterium | reverse complement strand
AGCGCGGCGACGACACCGCCAGCGTGCCCGACGACCTCACGCCCGACGAGCTCACCGTCGAGGTGGCCCTGCGGCTCCTCGCCGCGCCGAAGGCCGACGAGCCGATCGGCGAGCTCGACGGCACGCCGGTGTTCGCCAAGGCCGGCCGCTACGGGCCCTACGTCCAGTGGGGCACTGCCGACGACCCGCCGCGGGGCTATCCCAAGCCGAAGATGGCCAGCCTGTTCAAGACGATGACGCTCGAGCGGATCACCATCGACGATGCCGAAGCACTGCTGCAGCTCCCGCGCACCCTGGGCGTCGATCCGGCCGACGGCGTGCCGATCGTGGCCAACAACGGCCGCTACGGGCCGTACGTGCAGAAGGACAAGGACTTCCGCAACATCGCCAACGAAGAGCAGCTGCTGACCATCACGCTCGAGCAGGCGCTCGAGATCTTCCGCCAGCCCAAGCAGTTCCGCCGCGGCGGCGGCGCCACCCTCGCCGCCAAGGGGCCGCTGCGCGAGTTCGGCACCGACCCGGTGAGCGGCAAGCCGGTGGTCGCGAAGGACGGCAAGTTCGGTGTCTACGTCACCGACGGTGAGACGAACGCCTCGCTCAGCAAGGGCGACCGCCTCGAGGTGATGCTGCCCGAGCGCGCCTACGAGCTGCTCGCCATCCGCCGCGACGCGATCATCGACAAGGGCGGGCCGGCGGCGAAGAAGGCCGCCGCCACCAAGCGGGCCGCTGCGAAGAAGGCCACGGGCCGGACGACGACGCGCAGCTCGGGCGCCGCCAAGAAGGCGCCGCGCCGCAGCTCCTGAAACCTGGCGCACCGGCCGGGTAGCGTGCCCGCTGTGGATGCGGCGGGCCGGTACATCGCCTTCGAGGGCGCCGAGGGTTGCGGCAAGAGCACCCAGGCCGCCCGTCTGGCCGGCCGGCTCGATGCCGTGCTCACCCGCGAGACCGGTGGCACCGACATCGGCCGGCGCATCCGCGAGATCCTCCACGACACCACGGTCGACCACCTCGCGCCCCGGGCCGAGGCGCTGCTCACCGCCGCCGACCGGGCCCAGCACCTCGACGAGCTGGTCCGCCCGGCGCTGATCGCCGGCCGCCATGTGGTGAGCGACCGCAGCGTCTGGTCGACCCTCGCCTACCAGGGCTACGGCCGCCAGCTCGACCTGGCCGAGATCCGCCGGATCAACGACTGGGCCATCGGCGGGCTGTGGCCCGAGCTGGTGGTGCTCATCGACGTCGACCCGGAGGTGCTGGTGCAGCGCATGTCCGGGCGCGAGCTCGACCGCTTCGAGCAGGAGTCGGCAGAGTTCCACTCCAGGGTGCGCGCCGGGTTCCGCGCGATGGCCACCGACGACCCGGAGTGCTGGGTGGTGATCGACGGCACTGCCGGCGTCGACGAGGTCGAGGCCCGCGTCGTCGACGCCGTGCGCGCCCGGCTCGGCCTGGTGCTGCCGTGAGCATGTTCGCCGACGACGAGCCACCGGCGTCGGTGTGGGACGGCGTCGTCGGCCAGGACCGTGCCGTCGGACGGCTGCGGGCCATGGTGGACGACCCGGTCCACGCCTATCTGTTCATCGGCCCTCCCGGGTCGACCAAGGACGTCGCCGCGCGGGCCTTCGCCGCGCAGCTGCTCGCGGGCAGCGACGACGCGCGCACGCGCACGGGGAGGCTGGCGATGACCGGCGAGCACCCCGACGTGCGCGAGGTGCGCCGCACCGGAGCCGCCATCAACAAGGACCAGATCGACGAGATCATGCGCATCGCCTCGCGCGCCCCGATGGAGGGCGACCGGCAGGTGCTGGTGCTCGACGAGTTCCACCTGCTCAGCGCCGAGGGCGCGGCCCGCCTGCTGAAGACCGTCGAGGAGCCACCCCCCTCGACGGTGTTCATCGTGCTCGCCGACTCGCTCCCGCCCGAGCTCGTCACCATCGCCTCACGCTGTGTGCGCGTCGACTTCGGCCCCATCGACGAGGCACAGATCGAGCGCGTCCTGCTCGCCGAGGGCGCGGATCCCGAGCGGGCGGCGATGGCGGCCAGGTCCGCCGCCGGCAGCCTCGACCGCGCCCGCGTGCTGGTAGGCGACGACAGCCTGGTGCGCCGTCGCGACGCGTTCGCCGCCATGCCCCGGCGCCTCGACGGGCGTGGCGCCACCGTCGCCGCGCTCGCCGACGAGATCTCACGCCTCGCCGACGAAGCGGCCGCAGCGCTGGCGCCACGCCACGAGGCAGAGATCGCCGCGCTCGAAGCGCGCATCGCGGCGATGGGTGAACGCGGCAGTGGCCGCAAGACACTCGAGGAGCAGCACAAGCGCGAGATCCGTCGGTTCCGCACCGATGAGTTGCGCGCCGGGCTCGCGGTGATCGCCAGCGCCTACCGCGACGCGGCGGTCGCAGGGCGCGGCCCCCGACCCGAGGTGCACATCCACGCCGTCGAGCGCATCCACCGGGCGCTCGAGGCGCTCGACCGCAACCCCAACGAGGCCCTCCTGCTGCAGCACCTGTTGCTCGACCTGCCCTCGATCTGACCATCCCCGACCCAGGGCCGAGCGCCCGCGGCTACGGTCGCACCATGCCCGCGCTGAGCCCCGACGACGTCGCCGCCTTCCTCGCCGAGCCAGGCCACCTCGCCCGCATCGGCACCACCGACGCCGATGGCATGCCCCGCGTGCTGCCCCTGTGGTTCATCGTCCACGACGGCGCCGTCTGCTTCACACCCCGCCGACCAGCGGTGATCTGGCACAACCTGCTGCGCGACCCACGGGTGGGCATCAGCATCGACGAAGACGCCAGCCCCTACCGCAAAGTGGTGGTGCAGGGTGTCGTCGAGGTGCTCCACCCTCCCGGCGAGGACGAGGCCTGGCGGCCGCTCTACCGGGCCATCGCGGCGCGCTACACGCCCGAGGAGTGGGCCAACGCCTACGTCGACACCACGAGCGATCAGCCACGGGCCCTGTGCGCCGTGCGCCTCGACGCCCCGACGACGCGCCTGCAGACGTGGCGGATGCCGGTCCGCGGCGAGGACCCCACGGGCATCTGGCATCCGCGCTACTACGTGTAGGTGCAGCCCCGCGCTCGGTAGACTGCCCAGCCGTCGCCCAGATAGCTCAGTCGGCAGAGCATTTCACTCGTAATGAAAAGGTCGAGGGT
>DAINND010000373.1:0-3156 GCA_036736065.1 Ilumatobacteraceae bacterium | reverse complement strand
GAGGAAGGCCACCGCCCGGCGCGCCACTGCGGCTGCAGCGCCCACGGCCGCAGCGCCCCCCCAGGCAGCGCGGCGTCTGCCCAAGGTCCAGGTCCCCACGGTGCGCCTCCCCGAGCTCACGCTGCCGAAGGTGCAGCTGCCCGAGGTCAAGATGCCCGAGATCAAGGTCCCCGAGTCGATCACCACGGCGCAGCAGCACGTCGTCTCGGCCGCCAAGCAGGCCCTGGCCCGAGTGAACGACCGGCTCGACCCGAGCCGTCGGCGCACCGTGGTGCTCGAGCGCGTCGAGCGCGCCGAGCGCGGCACGCTGCAGGCGCTCGAGCGGGCGATGCGCCGCACCGAACCCGTGCGTGAGCGCATCGAGCTCCCGTTCGCCCCGGGCGTCAGCAAGGCCGTGCGGACCAATGTGGAGTTCGCCGTCAAGCTGGCCAAGCGCCAGGCCGACTTCGCCGAGCGCGTGGTCAAGACGCTCGTCCCCGCCGCCTGAGCGACGTCGTCGTCCGACCATGAGCGGCGACCACGGCCGAGGCATCGGCGCCGTCATCCGCCATCAGCGAGAGCTGGCGCAGTTGAGCCTGCGCCAGCTCTCCGCGCTGGCGAGCGTCTCGAACCCGTACCTCAGCCAGATCGAACGTGGGCTGCACGAGCCTTCGGTGCGCGTGCTGCGCTCGATCGCCCGCGCACTCGGCATCTCCGCCGAGGAGCTCCTCGAGCGGGCCGGGCTGCTCGACGGGAGCGACGCCGCCTCCAGCGCCGAACCTGCCCGTCAGGCGGACACCGAGACGGTGATCCGCAACGATCCCGACCTCACCGTCGAGCAGCGCGAGGCGTTGCTCTCGGTCTACCGGAGCTACCGCTCGGCCAACGCCGGTCGGAGCGGAGGCTGATCAGTCCCTGCTCAGGCCGGGATCAGACCCATGCGCTCGGCCTTCTTCACGGCCTGCGCCCGGTTGGGGACCTGCAGCTTGCGCAACAGGTGGGCCACGTGGGTCTTGATCGTCTCGGTCGAGACATAGAGCTGGCTGGCGATCTCGGCATTGCTCGAGCCGCAGGCGAGCAGCGACAGCACCTCGAGCTCGCGCATCGACAACGCCGGATCGTCGAGATCGCGCCACGACGCAGCGAGCATGCTCAGCGTCTGGCCGTCGAGGACGCTGGCGCCGCTCGAGACGGTGCGCAGCGAGTGGGCCAGCGACGCCGTGGGCGTGTCGCTGCACAGCACACCGGCCACGCCGGCGTTGACCGCCACCGAGACGAGGGCGAGCTGGCGGGTGTTCACCAGCATCACCAACCGAGCCGTGCTCGACATCGCTCGGAGCTCGTCCACGACGGAGCGGCACACGTCCGGTGAGCTCGGCTCGTCGAGCACCACGACCGCGGTCGGATGGGCGGCGAGAGCGGCGGCGGCGTCGGTCACCGTGGCGACACTGGCGACGACGTCGAAATCACTCTCAGCCTCCAAGCGCAGCGACAGTGCTTCCCGGAGGACACTGTGCTGCTGGACGACGATCAATGGCAGGCGATCCTCGAAGGTCATGCCGTTGACTGTCCCCGGAGGCCCGAGCGGGGCAACAATCCCCATCAATTTTCACTCTCAGTGGTGATTCAATTTCTCTGTGCAGCAAATGCACCAGAGGTGTATCCCCCGAAACGGGGATAGCAGTTCGATGCACCCGCGCATGGTGCAAATGAATCACCCGGAACTTCCCCCGGGGGAGGAAACCCACGAAGCTGTCTCCATTCCAAGGGGGCCTCGACGGGGGGTCAGCGAGGGGTCCGGGACCTGATGCAGCGGGTGCCGGCGGACGGTCGTCTCGACGACCGATGAACCAGGAGACAGGTGAATGGCGGTCACACCCAGCCCAGTGCAGCGGGCAGCAGAAGAGTACGTCGACGGGAACACCGAGTTGTTCGAGCGTCGGCGCGAGGTGCAACGGCAGCTCGCCGAGGTCGAGCTCCTCGGCGACGCTCGGAAGGCGACCCGGCTCAAGCGTGCCCTCGACGACGTCACGGCGGAGATCGTGCAGTTCAACCTCGGCCTGGTGCGCTCGTACTGCAAGCGCTTCACGGCCAACTCGACCCGCGACGACTCGGCCGACTTCGAGGCGGCCGGCCTCCTCGGGCTGATGCGGGCGATCGACAGCTTCGACCCGAGCATGGGCCGTTTCGGCCAGTGGGCCTTCAAGCCGATCCAGCGCGAGGTCCTCCGCGCCGTTCGCGATGCCGACCATCCGAACGTCAACCTCGGCGACTTCGAGCGCCGCCCGGAGATCCTGAGGGCGTTCCGCCATCTCCAGGGTGACGACACGACCTACACCCCGTCGTACGCAGAGGTGGCGACGATGGTCGGCGCCACGGTCGACCAGGTCCGTCGGGGCATCGCTCCGCCGCGGATGGAGTCGGTCGACCAGCTCGCCGGCGACAGCTCCGATTCGACGGTGGGCGACACGATCGAGACCCCCGCGCCAGGCCCGGAGTCGGTGGTCGTGTCGAGCATGATGCTCTCCGCACTGCGCACCTACGGCCTCGCAGCGCTCGACCCGCGTGAGTTGTTCGTGATCGTGCGCCGCTTCGGCCTCGACGGTGAGCCGCCGGAGAAGCTCGCCGGCATCGGCGAGACGCTCGCGCTGTCGCGCGAGGCGATCCGCCAGATCGAGGCCAAGGCCATCGCCAAGATCCAGCACCCGATGGTCCTCCACAAGATCCACGCCCACGGGCGCAGCTGAGCACCAGCCTGCTCCATCCGTCTCCCCGTCATCTCGGCCGCCGGTGCCCCCGGCGGCCGAGTCGCGTCCGGGGTCACCCGTGCATCGCGCGGGCTCCCCCGCGGATCACCCGTCACCGCCGACCAATCCCCCTCCGATCGCCCCCCGCACTGCTGCTATCGGCGCATGGCATCCGGACTGTTGAGCAGGAGTCATCGCACGGATGCGTTGACCGGTTCACATCACGGAGGAAGTCATGGTCACCCGATCAGCACCGGGGGTCGTCGAACAACGACCTCAAGGTCCACCAGGAGCACGGCGTAGCCCTGTCGCTGGACCGAGCCCCCAGCAGGTCAAGCGCCTCGCCGAGATCTGCAGCCACTGGCCGGGACGTCAGTCGCCCGCCTCGGCGGCCGAGGAGATAGCCTTCGTCGAGGACCAGCTCGGCCTC
>DAINND010000372.1:0-3168 GCA_036736065.1 Ilumatobacteraceae bacterium | reverse complement strand
CCCTCGGCCGCTGGCGCTCAGTCCCGCGGCACCGCGCGCACCCGGAACGCAGCCAGCCCACCGCGCCCGGCCATCACGGCGGCGATCGTGAACGCCTGATGGAACGGCCCGAGGTCGCTGCTCGTCGCGCCCTCGCTCACCGAGGTGAGCACCACCGTGCCCACGACGGAGCCGAGTTGCATCGTCAACTGCTGCATCGCCCCGACCACCCCGAGGTCGGCGTCGTCCACCGCGCTCGCCGTCACCGCCGTCATCGCCGGTGAGGAGATGCCGAGGCCCACGCCCGACAGCGCGAGCGTGAGCACGAGGAACCACGCGCTGGCGCCGGGCTCGACGAACAACCAGCACAGCATGGACACGAACACGGCCACGGCGCCCGCCACCCCTGCGGCCCGTTCGCCGACGCGCACGGTGACGAGGCCCGCCAACGGCGCCGCGAGCGCGAAGGCGAGCGGCCGGGCGATGACGAGCAGGCCGGTCGCCGCTGCGGTCAACCCGAGGCCGGTCTGCAGCACCTGCGGCGCAAGGATGAAGCTGCCCATGTAGGCCACGTTGCCGAGGCCCTGGCTGGCGACCGGCCAGGCGATCATCGGGGTTCGGAACCACGACAGTTGCACCATCGGGTCGCTCACGGTCCGTTCGACGTGCACGAACCAGACCAGGCTCGTCACGCCGACCGCCAGCAGGCCGACCGTCCACGGAGAGGTCCACCCCCAGCGGGTCCCCTGGCTGATCGCGGCGAGGGCGAGCGAGGATCCCAGCCCGAGCGCCACGGCGCCACGCACGTCGAACCGGACCCCCTCGAGCCGATCGGTGTCCGGCAGCAGCCAGAGCGCCAGCACGACCCCGACGAGGCACAGCGGGGCCTGCACGACGAAGATGCTCCGCCAGCCGATGGCGTCGACGAGTGGACCGCCGATCACGACGCCCAGAACCGGTCCGCCCGCGGTCACGAAGCTCCAGTACCCGAGCGGCTTCACACGCTGGTCGGGCTCGAACAGACGGTTGATGTAGGCAAGCGCGGAGGGCCCGCACGCCGATCCCGCCGAGGCCGAGAGCGTACGGAACACCACCATCGAGACCGGGCCCCAGGCGGCCGCGGTCGCGAGGGCGAACACCCCTGCGCCGAAGAGCCCGGCAACGAACACCCGCTTGTGCCCCCACAGGTCGCCGGCCTTGCCGAACGCCGGCCCGACGATGCCGAAGGCGAGCATGGGCGCGGTGATCGACCAGATGAGCACCCCGCTGCTCGAATCGAGGTCGGTGGCGATCTGCGGGAGCGACACCACCAGCACGGTGACCGTGAAGCTGACGGTGAACAGGCCGGCGAGGACCACCCAGAGCACGGCCCACCGCTGCTGCACGCCGACGCGACGCGACAGCCGACGGCGCAACAGCGTCGGCCAGGGGATGACCCCGTACTCGTCGACTCCCGCGGCGTCGACCGACATCGTGCGGTCGTCACGGCGGGGCGCCGACGGCCGGGGGGAGCCGTCAGCGGGGGTGGTCACGCGATCTGCGGTGGTGGCTCAGCCCGGTCGTGCCAGCGGGGCGAGGGCCTCCGCGAGCTCAGCGACGCTCCACATGGCGCCACGGTCGACGCCCTGCCCGCGCGACCAGCTCTCGATCATGGTGACCTGGCCACCTTGGACCAGGAACGTCTCACCGGTGAACACGCAGGCCTCGCTGGCGAGGTAGGCGACGAGCGGGGAGATGTTGGCGGGATCCCACGGGTCGAAGGCGCCCTCCTTCGGCTGCATGATGTCCCCGAGGCCCGGGGTCGCCAGGGTGAGCCTGGTGCGTGCGCCGGGAGCGATGGTGTTGCTCTTCACGTTGTAGCGCGCGAGCTCCTTGGCGATGATCTGGCTGAAGGTGGCGATGCCCGTCTTGGCAGCCCCGTAGTTGCTCTGGCCAGGGTTGGCGAACAGGCCGGACGTCGACGACGTGTGCACGATGTTGCGCGGCTTGGTGACCCCCGCCTTGTGCTGCTCGCGCCAGTAGGCGGCAGCCCACCTGGTGGGTGCGAAGTGGCCCTTCAGGTGCACGGCGATCACGGCGTCCCACTCGTCCTCGGTCATGTTCACGAGCACGCGGTCGCGCAGGATGCCTGCGTTGTTGACGAGGATGTCGAGGTCGCCGAAGGCCTCGACCGCCTGGTTGATCATGCGCTGGGCACCTTCCCAGTCGGCGACGTTGTCACCGTTGACGACCGCCTCCCCGCCGCGGGCACGGATCTCGGCAACCACTTCCTGGGCCGGTGTCAGGTCGACGCCGGTGCCGTCGTTGGCGCCGCCGAGGTCGTTGACGACCACCTTCGCGCCTTCGGCGGCGAAGAGCAGGGCGTGCTCTCGGCCGATGCCACGGCCCGCACCGGTGATGATCGCGACACGCCCGTCGAGTGCTCCCATGTCCGCTCCCTTGATGTCGATCGGTAGGTCGACTCGACGCTAGCGAGCCGCCGACGGGAGTGCCGACTCAGGGGGCAGGGGCGACCGTGCTCGCCGGGGCAGGCACGGTGAGGGTGACGTCGACCTTGGAGCCCTTCGGCACCTGCTCGCCGCCGGCGAGCACCTCGTCACCGACGCGTGCCTCGACGATCGTGCCGGCCGGGTCGCCGGAGACGGCGCCGAGCTGGAGGCCGGCCGACTCGAGCGCGGCAGTGATCGCATCGAGGCCCAATCCGGCCAGGCTGGGGACGGCGACGAGCTCGGGGCCCTTCGACACGACGACGGTGACCGTCGAGCCACGGGCCAGCTCCGTGCCCGGCGGCGGGTCCTGCTGGGCCACGGCACCTGCGGGCACGACCGGATCGAACGCGTCGGGCCCGCGGGCCAGCGCGAGGCCCTGCGCCACGAGCGCGCTCGTCGCCTGCTCGAGCGGCAGCCCGACGAGCTCGGGCACGGCGCGCGGCGCCGGACCGGCCGACACCGTCACGAGCACCGTCACGCCAGGGACCACGGAGTCGCCCGCGGCGAGCCCTGGTTGGTCGGGCACGGTCCACGAGATGATGGCGCCGGCGGGCACGGTCTCGTCGAAGGGTTGCTCACCGAGCTGCAGCACCACACCCTGCGCCCGCAGGAGGGCATCGGCCTCGTCGACGGTGAGCCCGGTCACCTCGGGCAGCACGGCGAGCGCGGCGCCGCTGCTGCCCACGATCGTGCGGGTCAC
>DAINND010000371.1:0-3172 GCA_036736065.1 Ilumatobacteraceae bacterium | reverse complement strand
CGGCCTGAGCGCCGTGGGGGGCGGGGCCGGCGCGGGCTCGGCTGGCTGCCCCCGCGCCGCCCGGCGCGCCGCCCCCGCCCGCGACGTGCTGGTGCTCGAGGCCGGGCCCGACCCCGGCCCACTCGACGCCGGCCGCTGGCCGACCGACCTGCTCGACGCCTCGACGCTCGCCACCTCGCACGACTGGGGCTACGGCGGGCCCGCTGCGGACGGCCGGCTGCTCACCTTCGAGCGGGCCAGGGTCCTCGGTGGATGCTCGGCGCACATCGGCTCCACCATGTCGTGCGGCTGGCACGGCTACCACGCCGAGCTGCCCACCGGCGGGGCGGCCGACGACCTCGCGCCGGCACGAGCGCGCGCACTCGCCCAGACACGGGTGAACGTGCCGCCCGACCACCTCGTGCAGCCCTTCCAACGCGCGTTCCTCGACGCGTGCCGCGCCGTCGGCACGGCGCGCACCGACGACATGCTCGACCCGTCCGGCGGCGCCGGGGTGAGCGTGAGCCCGGTCAACATCGTCGGCGGCATGCGCCTCAACACCGCCATCGCCTATCTCGACGAGGTGCGTCACCTACCCGGCCTGCGGATCGTGGGCGACTGCCTGGTCGAGCGGGTGGAGGTGCGTGGCGGGACGGTCGCCGTCGTGCACGCCCTCCGCGACGGCGAGCCGCTCTCCGTGCGCACGAGCTGCGTGGTGCTGGCCGCCGGCGCCTACGGCACACCCGCGCTGCTCCTGCGCTCGGGCATCGGCCCCGCCGCGCACCTGCGCGACCTCGGCATCGATGTCGTGGTCGACCTGCCCGGCGTCGGCAGCACGCTGCAGGACCATCCGGTGGTGCGCCTCGAATGGACGGCCACGCCCCTGCTCGTCGAGCACCTCGCCGAGTTCGCCGCCGAGCACGGCTTCCTGCCCGAGGAGCAGTGCGTGGCCAAGGTGGCCAGCGGCCCGGCGCACGACGGCGCCCCGTACGACTGCCACGTCTTCCCGTGGGTCGAGCCGGACACCACGCACACCTGGCGCTGCGTCGTGCCGATCGGGCTGTTGCGACCGGCCTCGTTCGGCACCGTGCGCCTGGTCGACCGCCATCCTGCGACCGCACCGCGGATCGACCACGGCTACCTGTCGCACCCCGACGACGCGCAGCGCCTCGTGGCCCTGCTGCCGTGGGTGGACGAGCTGGCGCGCACCTCGGCGCTCGCGCCCTACCTCGACACACCCGTGCGCGCACCGGAAGCCGACGACGGCGACCCGAGCGGCGCGCAGCTCGTCGACTGGGCGCGTCGGCACCATGAGCACTACTGGCATCCGACCGGTGGGGCGTCCATCGGCGGCGACGACGACCCCTTGGCGGTGTGCGACGCGCGAGCAGCCGTGCGTGGCCAGACGGGGCTGCACGTCGCGGACGCGTCATTGTTCCCCCGGGCCCCGCGGGCCACGCCGGCCCTGCCGGTCACCACCATCGGCGAGCACGTGGCCGACCTGCTCCTCGCCGGGACTGCCTCAGGAGCGACCGCATGACACATCCGGACCTGCGACCCTTCGTCGACGGCGGCCATGTCGACTCGCGGAGCGACGCCACCATGGCGTCGATCGACCCGACCACCGAACAGGTGCTGTGGCAGCTCCCGGTGGGCGACCCGGCCGATGTCGACCTCGCCGTCGCCGCGGCCCGCCGGGCGTTCACCACGAGCGGCTGGGCCTCGGACGAGTCGATGCGAGCCGAGGTGCTGCTCCGGCTGGCCGACCTCATCGAGGCCCACGGCCACGAGCTGGCGATGCTCGACACGGTCGAGATCGGCGTGCCGATCGGCATCACGACCGGCGACGTCGGCCTCGCCGCATCGATCGTGCGCGACATCGTGGGCCTGCTTCCCGAGGTGGCCGCCGACGTCGTGTCGCCGGGCCGACGAGTGCCGCGCGGCGTGGTGGCCGTCATCGGCCCGTGGAACTTCCCCTTCTTCGTGGCCCTCACCAAGACCCTTCCAGCGCTGGCGGTCGGCAATGCAGTGGTGCTCAAGCCCACCGAGCTCGCCAGCGCCAGCGCGCTGCGCCTGGCCGAGCTGGCTGCGCAGGCCGGCCTCCCTGCGGGGCTGCTCGACGTCGTGCTCGGCAGGGGCGACGTGGTGGGTGACGCACTGGTGCGCCATCCCGGCATCGACCAGGTCAACCTCACGGGCTCGACCGGCACCGGGCGCCGGGTGCTGGCGGCCGTCGCCGCGACCAACCTCGTACCCGTGCTCAGCGAGCTCGGCGGCAAGTCGGCGCAGGTGGTCGGCGAGCACGCCCCCGACCTCGAGGTGGTGGCCGACGCCGTGGCGCAGAGCATCTTCTGGGCGAGTGGCCAGGTCTGCGTGGCCGGCTCGCGGCTCATCGTGCACGAGCGCCACCACGACGAACTCGTGGGGCTGGTGCTCGAGCGCACCGCACAGTGGCAACCGGGCGACCCGCGCGACCCTGCGGTGCAGGCTGGCCCGCTCGGCAGCGAAGCTCACCTCGGGCACGTGGTCGGCTGTGTGCAGCGGGCCCGCGACGAAGGTGGCCGCGTGCTCACGGGCGGGAGCCGACTCGACCGCACCGGCTGGTTCTACCCGCCCACGGTGGTCGATGGGGTCGAGGCCGACCACTCGTTGTTCACCACGGAGGTGTTCGGCCCGGTGCTTGCCGTCACCACCTTCGCCTCGACCGCCGAGGCCGTGGCGCTGGCCAACGCGACGAACTACGGCCTCACCGTGACGGGATGGAGCGACGATCCCACCGAGGCGAGCACACTCGCCGCGGGGCTGCGCGCCGCATGGGTGACGGTCAACCCGCACCTCGCACCGCCGCCCGACCCGCGAGTGGGTGCGGAGTCGGTGGGCTGGTCTGGCTCAGGCGTGGAGGGCGGCCTACCCGGGCTGCGCGCCGGCACGCGGCTCACCGTGGTGCAACACGGGCGACCACCTGTGTCGGACGAGCACACTCGACCGACACGAGACGACGAAAGGAGCACGTCATGACTGTGCAGAGCAACCTCACCGCCACCCGGCCCGACTCCACGAGGGTGATCGCCACCCTCGGGGTGCGGGTGCCGATGCGCGACGGATCGACCCTCCACGCCACCGTCTGGCGGCCGCGGGATGCGGCTCCCGTGCCGGTGGTGATGGAGCTCACCCCCTACGGCGTCGACCACCT
>DAINND010000370.1:0-3190 GCA_036736065.1 Ilumatobacteraceae bacterium | reverse complement strand
GGCGCCCGCATCGCCGCTGGGGGCCTCGGCAAACCCCGGCTCCTCGGGCCTGGGGGGCTGGGGCTTTCACTCGTACTCGGGGCTCGTTACCTGGCCCGCCCACGACGGCACTCCAGGCCTCGAGGTCCGTGGGCCCGATGGCTGGCACGAGGTCGATCCCGACCCGGAGCTGATCATCTGCAACCTTGGCGACATGCTCGACCGGCTGACCGGCGGCCGCTACCGGAGCACCCCTCACCGGGTGCGCAACCACGCCGGGCACGACCGGATCTCACTGCCGTTCTTCCTCGACCCCGGCTGGCACTCCGTCGTGGAGCCGCTCCCCCTCGACGACGACTGGGTGCCACCAGCCGAGCACGTGGCCCGCTGGGACCGCGCCGACCTGACGACCGTCGACGGTGTCTACGGCGACTGGCTGCTCGCCAAGGTGCGGCGGGTCTTCCCGCAGCTCGCCGACGCCGTGCTCGACTAGTCAGCCGCCCGGAGCAAGGTCGTAGCGACGGGCATCGCGGTCGACTCCGACGAGCACCCATCCGTGACCGAGACGGTGTGCCAGCTCGGCGCGCACGGCGAGCCGGGCGGTGAGCGCGATGTCGTTCGACGCAGCGATGTCGTCAGCCGTCACCTGGGGCACCACGAACGACTGCGTCGGGACAGGACGGTCAGCACCAGCCGTGACCAGGTCCCATCGCACCGTCACACGGTCACTCGGCAGATCACCGTTGATGCCCCCGAGCGTGCCGTAGTGGTTCTCGTGGTACGCCACTCCGGCAGCACCGAGCGCGACCAGGTTGAGGTGGGCATTGGCCAGCTGCAACGGGTCGTAGGTCCAGCGCATCGCGGTGATGCCTCGGTCGAGGCACCACCGGCGCTGGCGCTGCTTCAGCTCCATGCCGAGACCGCGGCGCCGCCAGTCGGGATCGACGGCCATGTAGTGCGAGTGGAGGACGTCTGGCTCGTGCGTGGGGAAGCCGAACACGGCGCCGACGATCGCCCCGCCATCGAAGGCGCCGAGCGCCACACCACCCTCACTGATGATCGCGACGAGCATGTTGAGCGAGACGAGGTCGCTCGTCGAGCCCCAGATGCGCCGCTCGAACGGCGGCAGCACGGCGAGGTCGTCCGCCGTGCGCAGGTCGCGGAACTCGACGTCGTCGAGCGAACCGACCCCGCTCGTCACCGCCGGTGCACCTCACTGCTCAGCGTGACGCTGTCGAGGAACGGTCGGTCGAGCGTGACGCCGATGCCCGCTCCGGTCGGCACGGGCATCATGCCGTTGCTGGCCTCGAGGCGCTGCTCGACGATGTCGCGGGCATAGGTCCGACTGGCCGAGGCCGTGTCACCCGGGTACACGAAGCCGGGCATCGTGGCGAGATGGATGTTGTGGGCACGACCGATGCCGGTCTCGAGCATGCCACCGCACCACATCGGCACGTCCCGATCGGTGCACAGCGCATGGATCCGACGCACCGCTTCGAGGCCGCCGACCCGGCACACCTTCACGTTGACCACACTGCACGCGCCGAGGTCGAGCGCCGCCTTCACGCGAGCCACGGAGGTGAGCGACTCGTCGAGGCACAACGGCGTCTCGATCTGGCCGGCGAGCACGGCGTGGTCGGTGAGGTCGTCGTAGTCGAGCGGCTGCTCGATGTAGTGCAGGCCGAAGCGGTCGAAGCTGCGCAGCAGCTCCACGTCGTCGAGGGTGTAGGCGGAGTTGGCGTCGACCGTGAGCTCGATGTCGGGGAAGCGCCCGCGCACCGCCTCGAGCAGCTCGACGTCCCACCCCGGCTCGATCTTCAGCTTGATGCGCTTGTAGCCCTGGGCGATGTGCCGCTCGACACTGTCGACGGTCGACTCGATCGTGCCCATCCCGAGGCTCGCACCGACCGGGATCTCGGTCCGCTCACCACCGAGCAGCGTCCGCAGCGGCACACCTTGCTGGCGGGCGTAGCAGTCCCACACCGCCAGCTCGACGCACGCCTTGGCCATCGGGTTGCCCCGGGTGGCACCCCACGCATCGAGTAGCTGCGCAGGGTGGTCGATGTCGTTGGCCAGCAACCACGGCACCATGCGGCCGCGCATCACCACGAGCGCCCCGTCGATGGTCTCCTCGCGGTAAGTGGGCAGCGGGTCCATCGTGCTCTCGCCGTAGCCCTCCACGCCCTCACTGCGCACGGTGACGATGATGGACGTCTTGGTGTCCTGCGAACCGAACGAGGTCTTGAACGGGGAGACGAAGGGTAGATCGATGATCCGGAGCTCGATCTCGTCGATGCGCATGGGCTTCACCAGGTGTCGATGTTGGGGCGCTTCTTCGCAGCGCGCGGCGCCGGAGGTGGCGCCGCCGCGAGCAGCGTAGTGATCCATCGGCGCGTGTCGACAGGATCGATCACATCGTCGATCTCGAAGTGCGACGCCGCGTTGAGCGCCTTGCCGTGCTCGTACATGCGGTCGACCATCTGCTGGAACAGCGCCTCGCGCTCGACCGGGTCGGTGACCGCGTCGAGCTCGCGGCGGTAGCCGAGGCGCACCGCACCCTCCAGGCCCATGCCCCCGAACTCACCCGTCGGCCAAGCGACGCAGGCGAGCGGCGCTTTCGTGCTGCCCCCCATCATCGCCTGGGCGCCGAGGCCGTAGCTCTTGCGCAGCACGATGCTCACCATCGGCACCGTGACGTTGGCGCCGGTCACGAACAGCCGCGTGCAGTGGCGCACGAGCGCCGTCCGTTCGACGTCCGGGCCGACCATCATGCCGGGCGTGTCGACCAGGGTGACGATCGGCAGGTCGAACGCGTCGCACAGCTGCAGGAACCGCGCCGCCGTGTCGGCGCCGTCGCTGGCGATCGCTCCTGCGAGGTGGTACGGGTTGTTCGCCACCACACCGATCGGACGGCCTTCCACGCGGGCGAGCGCCGTCACCATGCCGGCGCCGAAGTCGCGCCGCAGCTCGAGCACCGAGCCCGTGTCGAACAGGGTCTCGATCACATCGCGCACGTCGTAGCTGCGCTTGCGGTCAGCCGGGATGACCTGACGAAGCAGCCGTTGGTCGGGGCACGACCAGTCGTCGAGCGGGCCCTGGAAGTAGCTCAGGTACTGCTTGGCCACGCGCACCGCCTCGGCCTCGTCGGCAACCACCACGTCGCCCACGCCATTGGCTCGCTGCACGTCGATCGGCCCGATCGCGGTAGGGG
>DAINND010000369.1:0-3192 GCA_036736065.1 Ilumatobacteraceae bacterium | reverse complement strand
CGTCCTCGTAGAGCTTGACCACTGACATCTCGCCGGACTTCGGTCCGTAGGTGTCACGGGCGCGGCAATGCAGCTGCTCGACCAGGCGGGCGACGGGCACGTCGATGCCGGTGCGCTCGCCCAGGCCCAGGGCCAGCTGGATGTCCTTGCAGACGAGGTCCATGGTGAAGCCCTCGTCGTAGTCGCCCGCCTCGAGCACGCTGTTGATGTCGTACTGCAGGAAGTTCGACTGCGACGGCGACGCGCACAGCGCCGTCTGCAGCATGCGCAGGTCGAGGCCGAGCTTCGACGCCATCGCCAGCACCTCGGCGGTGCCGGTGGCGTAGATGAACCACAGCACGTTCAGCAGCACCTTGATGCCGTAGCCCGCACCGTTGGGGCCGGCGTGGTAGATCTGGTCGGGCAGCCCGCCGAGCGCACGCAGCAATGGCAGGTGCTGGGCGAACTGCTCGGGCGTGCCGCCCACGAAGATCTGCAGCGAGGCCGACGTCCGCGACGCACCGATCGGGGCTTTCGCGAGGAACGACACCGGAGCGTCCATCACACCGACACCGCGTGGCTCGGCCAGCGCCTGCACCTCGTGGGCCACCTCGACCGACGAGGTGCTCATGTCGATGAAGGTGCTGCCGGGCCGCATCCGCGCGAGCACCCCGCCGCTGCCGATCATGATCTCGCGCACCTGGCTGGGGCCGGGCAGCACGGTGATCACCACGTCGCTCTGCGCGCCCACCTCGGCCGCATCGTCGGCCCACACTGCGCCACGGGCCAGCAGGTTGTCGGCTTCGGACCTCCTCAGGCTGTGCACGACGAGCTCGTAGCCGGCGTCGAGCATGCTGAGGGCCATCGGGTTGCCCAGGTTGCCGAGGCCGATCAGGCCCACCTTCGGCAACGTCTCCACGGGTTGGTCGCTCATCGCGCGGACGGTACCACTCGGCCGACGGAGGGCAGGGGGGCGCGTCGCCTCGGGCGCAGGCGTTGCTGCTACGTGGCAATGCCTGCGCAGTTGGCGCCCCCGGCAGGGATCGAACCTGCGACCTGCGGTTTAGGAAACCGTTGCTCTATCCGCTGAGCTACGGGAGCGGGACGTCCGCGCGGGGCTCCGCGTGGAGCTTTGCGTGAACACAGTCTCCACAGCCTACGCGTGACAGCGCACCCCGCAGCGGTGACAGCGGGCAGTTGCGCGATCCGCGAACGGATCGCTGGCCTCAGCGCGGCGCCGACGGCCGGCCCAGGGTCTCGTTCGCATCCGCCGCTTCGGGAAAGCCACTGAAGGCGCGCAGCATCTTGGCGTCAGCGGTGCGTTCGCCGTGCTCGTCGCGCAGGGTGAGCACGTGATCGACGCAGGTGTGGCGGTGGTGGGCGCGCCGCAGCGCCCACACGGTGAACAGCGGCGGTCGGTACTCGCGAGGGATCACCACGTACCGGGCACGCACAGTCAGCCCCTCGGCATCGGCCGCGGCGCGCAGGCGTGGTTCGGCATCGGCATCGCCGCACACCACCAGCCAGCCGTCGTCGGCCAGCAGTCGCGCACCGGTGGCAAGGTAGGCCTCGATCCCGCCCCGGGTCTCCACGCGGGCACGGGTGCGCTGCTCGTCGTCGGCATGGGTGGCGGTGCCGTGGGGGAAATAGGGCGGGGTGCCGGTCACCAGTGGGAACAGGCCCTCGGCCTGCAGGTGCTGCTGCAGCGCCGGGTCGCGGAAGTCGCCGTGGTGGATGGCGATGCGCTCGCCGAGCCGGTTGTGGGCCACGTTGCGCTGCAGCAACGCGAACGAGACGTCCTGCACCTCCACGCCCACCAACTGAGCTGCCGGCACCGACCAGGCCAGGTGCAGCAGCACCGAGCCGAGGCCACAGCCGAGGTCGAGCACACGCTCCGGCGCCGGGCACACCTGCATCGCCACCCACGCGGTGATCACGTCGTCGGACGAGAACCGGTGACCCCTCTTGCGCTGGAACACCGACACATCAGCCGTCAGCCGGTCGAGGCTCAGCTCGTCGAGGCTCAGCTCGTCGGGGTTCAGCTCGACGGGGCTGTCGGCACCTGCGCGCTGGTCGGCGGGGGAGGTCATGGCGCTCGCACCGTACCGCTGCTCGATGCCTGCCCCCGCCTCAGCGTCCCGACGGGTCGAGGGCAGTTGACGCGCTCGCGATCTCGCTCGGGTCCGTAGCCTGCACCCGATGAGCACTCGCGCGGGCCGGGCCGCGAACAAGGCACTGCGGTCGACGTTGGGTTTCGCTGCGGCTCGGGTCGCGTCGAGCGATCGGCTGATGAGCGTCGTCCACGACCTGATGAACGAGACCAACTTCGCCGGTCTGGCCGAGCACGAGGAGATGCTCAGCGACTCCGTGCGTGTGCAGGCCTACCACCAGGGCATCCGGCGCAACGTGCAGCCCGGCGACGTGGTGGTCGACCTCGGCACCGGCACCGGCCTGCTCGCCTTCATGGCCAGCCGTGCCGGCGCGAAGAGGGTGTACGCCGTCGAGCACTCCGACTTCATCGAGATCGCCCGCGAGATCGGCCGTCACAACGGCTTCACCAACATCGAGTTCGTGCAGGCGAACAGCCGCGAGTTCACCCCACCGGAACGGGTCGACGTCGTCCTCCACGAGCAGATGGGCGACGAGCTGTTCAACGAGAACATGGTCGAGAACCTGCTCGACGTGCGCGACCGGTTCCTGCGGCCGCACGGTCGCATCCTTCCGGCGAGGTTCCGCCTCTTCATCGAGCCCGTACCCCTCCACGCGTCGATGCGCGTCCGCCGCATCAGGAACATCGGCCTGCCCGACGGCATCGCAGATGCGTGACACGGCGTCGTGGGCGCGCAGGGGGGGCCGCGAGGGGGGCAACCGCAGACAGGCGCGCCCGGTGTCGGTGGCCACCAGGCGGGCGCCCCCGTGCCCGGACCCCCCGAAATCGGCGGCGTCTGGGCCATGGTGTTGGACACGATAGCGGTGCCCGCGTGCGCGGCATTGCCTGCCGGCACGAGCAGGGACCGGCCGGTCATCGCGTCAGGCCGCGGCAGCCCGATCATGTCGAGCAGCGTCGGTGCGATGTCGGCGAGGCGCCCATCGCTGCGCAACGTGCACCCCCGGAATCGCTCGCCCACGATCGAGAGCGGCACGAGGTAGTTCGTGTGCGCGGTGTGCGGCGAGCCGGAGTCGGCGTCGCGCATCTGCTCGGCGTTGCCCTGG
>DAINND010000368.1:0-3193 GCA_036736065.1 Ilumatobacteraceae bacterium | reverse complement strand
CCTCGGCGTTGGTGCCCTCGATCATGAGGCCGGCGTCGATGCACGCCTGGGTGTGGAGCTCGACCACTTCACGGCCGACGACGCGGGCGATGCCGACACCGCAGTAGTAGGGGCCCTGCGGGGCGGGGAAGCCGCCGTCGGGGAAGCCGTAGGGGGTGCCGTCGAGCTTGAGCATCGTGTACTCCTGCTCGATGCCGAAGATCATCTCGTGCTTGGCGTACTTCTTGGCGGCCTTCTCGGCACCGACACGGGTGTTGGTCGGGTGCGGCTTGCCGGACTGGGCGAGGTCGACCTCACAGAGCACGAGCACGTTGTTGCCGCCGCGGAGCGGGTCCGGGCAGGTGAAGACCGGCTTGAGCATGCAGTCGCTCGACTCGCACGTGGCCTGGTTGGTGGACGATCCGTCGAAGCCCCAGACGGGGGGCTGCTTGCCGTCGGCGAGGATCTTGGTCTTCGAGCGGAGCAACGGCGTGGGCTCGGTGCCGTCGATCCAGATGTACTCAGCTTGGTAGGGCACGACTTCTTCCTTTGAGGGAGGTGTATCAGGGGCGCCTCGACTCTCGCAGCGGGCCGTGACGCGCGTGTTCGCGAATTGTGAACACTGTGTGAAGTGACCCCGGCCGGCTGGACCTCCGGCATGGCGGTGGGAACCGATGCGGCTCCCCTAACGTCTCATGACGCATGAACGCCCTGCCCGAGACCCCAGCACTGCCCGATCGCCTCATCAGCCGCCGTCGGCTCCTCGCCACCCTCGCCGCGGTGCCCCTGGTCGGCGGCGTGCTCGCGGCGTGCGGTGACGACTCCGCCGAACCGGCCGACACCTCCGGAGACACCGTGCCCGACACCACCACCCCCGACACCACGCCGAGCGGTGGCATCGCCCACCCGACCGATCCGACCGAGGCCGTGCTGCGCTACGGGTTCTCCGGCGGGTACGTCATGGAGGGGTACGACTTCGCCCGTGTGCCCACGCTGCTCATCGCCGGTGACGGCAAGCTCTACCGCCCCGGTGTGATGACGATGGAGTACCCCGGTCCGCTGATCGGGCCGGTCACGGTGAGCACGATCACCGAAGCGGGCATCCAGAAGCTGCTCGCCGAAGCCGATGCGCGTGGCCTCCTGACGGCGCCTGCGCCGGACTACGTGCTCGAGAACCCGATGATCGCCGACGCCCCGAACACCGATGTCGAACTGTTCGCCAAGGGCGCCTCGGTGCTCCACTCGGCCTACGCGCTCGGCATGGCATCGCCGGACCAGGAGGCCGAGGTGACGCCGGCCCGCCAGACCCTGCTCGACTACACCAAGCTGCTCGACGACCTCGCCGGCACGGTGGGAGCCGACCAGCTCGGCGCCGAGGAGATCTACACGCCGGCCGCGTTCCGGGTGCGTGCCCGGCCCACCCAGCCCGGTGAGCTCGAGAGCTTCGAGCCGGCGCCCACCGTCGTCGACTGGCCGGCGAGCACCGGCGTGAGCCTGGCCGATGCGACGAACTGTGTGACGCTCACCGCCGAGCAGGCCGGCACGGTGCTCACCGACGCGAAGCAGGACACCTACTTCCGCGAGGGCGAGGTCGTGTACTTCGTCGCCGCTGCGGTGGTGCTGCCCGGCGACCGGGCCTGCTGACGCAGCTCGCCGAACCGGCCGGGCCCGACGAGCGGGGCAGTAGCCTCCTCGCCGTGGCCCGTCTGCGCATCGCCCTCGCCCAGATCAACCCCACCGTCGGCGACCTCGACGGGAACGTGGCGCGCATCCTCGCGGCCTACGACGAGGCCGAGGCGGCGGGCTGCGACGTCGTCGCCTTCCCGGAGCTGGCCGTCACCGGCTACCCGCCGGAGGACCTGGTGCTCAAGCCGGGGTTCGTCGCCGACAACCGGCGGGCGCTCGAGACGATCGCGGCGCGCACCGGGGCCTGTGTGGCCGTGGTCGGCTTCGTCGACGCCGACCGCGACCTCTACAACGCGGCGGCGGTGTGCGCCCACGGCGCCGTGCTCGGCACCTACCGCAAGCGGCTGCTGCCCAACTACGGCGTGTTCGACGAGGCCCGCTACTTCACACCCGGCGACGCGAACGACCCGCTCGAGCTCTACCTCATCGGTGGTGTGAAGGTGGGTGTGAGCATCTGCGAGGACGTGTGGAGCCCCACCGGGCCGCTCGCCCTGCAGGCTGCCGGTGGCGCCGAGGTCAACATCAACATCAACGGCTCGCCCTACCACCTGCTGAAGGGCCGTGGCCGCGAGCGGATGCTGGCCACGCGGGCCGCCGACGCGAGCTGCGCGCTGGTGTACGTCAACCAGGTGTGCGGCCAGGACGAGCTGGTGTTCGACGGCGGCTCGATGGTGTTCGACGCCGAGGGCGAGCTGGTGGCCCGCGCCGCGCAGTTCGTCGAGGAGCTGTTGATCACCGACCTGGTGGTGGAACCGGTCTACCGCAAGCGGCTGATCGACCCGCGTGGTCGGGCCACGGTCGACCACCTGCCGGTGGTGGCCGTGTCCGACGCGCCGCGCCATGCCGGCCCGGCGCCGGCGCCGCGAGTCGCCGAGCACCTCGACGACGATGCCGAGCTCTACGAGGCGCTGGTGCTCGGCACCCGCGACTACGTGCGCAAGAACGGCTTCACCGATGTGGTGATCGGCCTGTCCGGCGGCATCGACTCCACGCTCGTGGCCTGCATCGCCGTCGACGCGCTCGGCGCCGATCACGTGCACGGGGTGAGCATGCCGAGCCGCTACTCGAGCGACCACTCCCGATCGGATGCAGCGCATCTGGCCGAGCAGCTGGGCATCGACTACCGCACCATCGCCATCGAGCCGGCCTTCGCCGCCTACCTCGACATGACCGCCGAGTCGTTCGCTGGCCGGCCCGCCGACCTGACCGAGGAGAACCTGCAGAGCCGGGTCCGTGGCACCACGTTGATGGCGCTGTCGAACAAGTTCAACTGGATGGTGCTCACCACCGGCAACAAGAGCGAGATGGCCGTCGGCTACTTCACCATCTACGGCGATTCGGTGGGTGGCTACGCGGTCATCAAGGACGTGTTGCAGCCCCGCGTCTACGCCCTGTGCCGCCACGTCAACCGGCGCGCCGGGCGCGAGGTGATCAATGAGCACATCATCCCCAAGCCCCCGTCGGCCGAGTTGCGCCCCGACCAGCGCGACGCCCAGAGCCTGCCGCCGTACGCGGCGCTCGACCCGCT
>DAINND010000367.1:0-3207 GCA_036736065.1 Ilumatobacteraceae bacterium | reverse complement strand
GCGCCACTGGGCGATGTTCCCCGGGAAGATCGCGAGGAAGAACGCGGCGACGACGGTGCCGACGAGCACCCGGTGTCGGGCAAGCGCGATGAGCGCCACGCCGAGCACGATCTCGATGATGCCGGAGACGACCACGACGAGGGCCTCGTCGAACGGGACCCAGCTCGGCACCTGGGCCTGGAACTCGGTGCGCTGGGCCGTGAGGTGACCGACGCCGGCGCCGATGAGCGCCACACCGAGCAGCCAGCGCAGCGGGGTGCGGTACCAGGGGTCGGTCGTCGGAGGGGTGCCGGTCATGCGGCCGATGGTAGGCGGCCGACCTCAGGCGGGCGTCGGCTGCAGCCCGTCGAGGTCGTCGTCCGGCTCGGCCGCGTCGGCCGCGGGCTGGTTCGCGGCCTGGAGCCCGGCGAAGAGCTCGGCGAGGGCGGCGCTGGTGCGCGGGGTGTGCTGGCGCTCGGCGCCCGGTGCCGGCAGCAGCAGCCGCGACGACACGGCAGCGGCGAGCGAGGCGCCGGCGGCGACGAGGAACACGGGTGCGTAGTCGTCGAGACGGTCGTAGAGGGCGCCACCGAGGAGCGGGCCGACGACCCCGCCGAGGCCGAACCCGACGAGGAACAAGAAGCCGTAGATCCGCCCGAGCGAGCTCACGCCGAACAAGAAGGCGGCCATCACCGGGTTGAGCGAGAGCGCGCCCCCGAAGGCAAGGCCGGTGAGCAACGCCGCAGGGATCGCCATCCACACGGTGGTCGACAGCGCGAGCGCGACGAGCCCCGCAGCGAGCAGGGAGTAGGCGAGGACCATCGAGCGACGCAGGCCGAGCCGGGCCGAGATCCATCCGAACGTGGGTCGGCCCGAGCCATTGGCGAGCGAGAGGGCCATGACGACCACCGCGGCCAGCCCCGCCGAGACGCCCAGGCCTGAGGGCGCTGCCTCCTCGGCCCATGCCGCAGCCTGGCCGATCGCGAGGAGCCCGCCAGAGGTGCTGAACAGGAACAGCAGCGCGAGCGACCACAGGTACCGGTTGCGGATCGCCTCGGCAAGCGTGAGGTCCCAGGCGAAGCGCTGGACACCGGGCGCGGTCGGGGCATCGGCAGCTGCCGGGTGCCAGCCGCGCTCTGCGGTCCACGTCCAGTCCGCTGGTGGGAAGCGCACGAGGGTGACGAGCACGATCGAGATGATCGCGACCACGAGGGCGCTCCAGGCGAAGGTGTCGCGCCAACCGATCGTCTCGAGGCCCCACGTCCACAGCGGGGCGACGACCACGGCCGACATGCCGAAGCCGACGACCGACCATCCGATCGCCGCGCCGCGCTTGTCCGGGTCGGGGTACCAGCGGGCGACGAGGGCGATGGTGGTCGAGGAGTAGATGAGGCCGATCCCGAGCCCGAATGCGCCGCCGAAGCCCACCGACAGCTCGGTGAGGGTGGCGATGCGCGAGGCGTTCCACATGCCGAACGTGGCGAAGACGGCGCCGACGGCCAGCACCGGTCGGGGCCCGAAGCGGTCGACGGCGATCCCCCCGAGGAACATCGCGAGGCCGGTGGCCAAGATGGCGACGGCCAGCGACGACAGCGTCTCGGTGCGGGCCCAGCCGAACTCGTCCTCCCACGGGTTGACGAACACGCTGATCGCGTAGGTGCTGCCGCCGATCGCCGTGCCGAAGAGGCCGGCGAGCGGGAACAGCCAGCGTCGCTGGACGAGGTCGATCCCGAGCCAGCGGGGTGGGGCGGCGTGCGACATGAGGGTCCTCCGGAAAGCCTGGTGCTGTCCGGTCTCGCCCACCGTGTCGGCCACGCCGCCGGGCCCGCTCGGGCCGTGATGACGACGACGTGCTCTCGGGCTACTCCCCGTTGCGGACCACTGTACCGACGCCCTGCCGACGTGCGCATCTCGTGTGCGAACCTTGTGGGCATGGGAGTGCAGCTGCGCGTGGGGGAGGCGATCGTCGATCTGCTCGCCCGCGCCTACGGCGTCGACACCGTGTTCGGCATCCCGGGCGTGCACAACATCGAGCTCTACCGCGGGTTGCACCGCTCGGGCGTGCGCGCCGTGTCGCCGCGCCCCGGGCAGGGGGGCGGGTTAATGGCCGACGGCTTGTCGATCGTCGCCGGCAGGCCGGGTGTGTGCACCCTCATCACCGGGCCGGGGCTCACCAATGCGCTCACCCCTATGGCCCAGGCGTTCCACGACTCGAGGCCGATGCTCGTGCTGGCCGCCACCACGGACACGGGTGCGCTCGGCAAGCGCTTCGGGCCGCTGCACGACCTCGACGACCAGGCGGCGATGGCGCGCACCGTGACGGCCTTCAGCGAGACCGTGCTCGAGCCCGGCGCACTGCCCGGCCTGATCGCTCGCGCCTGGGACGTCTTCACCTCGAGTCGGCCGCGCCCGGTGCACCTGGCCATCCCGACCGATGTGCTCGCCTCCGTCACCGCCCCGTTCGAGCCCGCGGCGGCCTCGGGCCACCGACCCCTCGCCGCCGCCGACGCCCTCGATCGCGCTGCTGCTGCCCTGGCCGCGGCGTCGCACTCGGGCGGCGACGTGGTGGTGATCGCCGGCGGAGGCGCGATCGATGCCGGGCCCGAGGTGCTCGCCGTCGCTGATGCGCTCGACGCCGCGGTGGTGCTCACCGGCAATGCGAAGGGCGTGGTGGCGTCGACCCACCCGCGCTGTGCGGGCAACGTGCTCGGCAGCATCGGGGTGCAGGCGCAGCTCGAGCGTGCTGCTGGCGTGCTGGTGGTGGGCAGTGAGGTGAGCGACGCCGACCTCTACAACGGTGGCCGGGCGCTGGCGCTGTCGGGCACGGTGGTGCGGGTCGACATCGATGCCGAGCAGCTCGCACGGCGCATGGCCCCGACCGTCGCGCTGCACGGTGACGCAGCGCGCACGCTCGCTGCGCTCGCCGACCGGCTCGCGGGCCGCCTCGCCGGTGGTGACCGCTCGGCAGGAGCCGGTGCCGCGCTCGCGACGCATCTGCACGACACGGCGCTCGGCGAGCTCGGTGCCGATCACCTCCCGTGGGTCGATGCGCTCGCTGCCACCCTCATCCCCGACACGATCGTCGCGCTCGACTCGACCCAGCTCGCCTACACGGCCCACGTGGCGCTGCCCTGCGAGCGACCACGGTCGTGGCTCGCGCCCTACGGGCTCGGCACGCTCGTCTGCGCGCTGCCGATGGCGATCGGCGCCGCGATCGTCGACCGCTCC
>DAINND010000366.1:0-3212 GCA_036736065.1 Ilumatobacteraceae bacterium | reverse complement strand
GCCGTAGACGGGCAAGATGTCGAGCCACACGCCGAACACGTAGAGCAGCACCAGGCCCACCGCGTACGACGGTGCGCCGATGCCGACGAGCGAGGTGGCGCTGACGGTGCGGTCGAACGCGCTGCCGGCCCGCCACGCCGCGGCGATGCCGAGTGGGATGCCCACTGCGGCGGTGATCACGAAGGCGAGCGCGGCGAGCTGGAAGGTGAGCCACACCCGGTCGGCGAGCAGTTCGGTGATCGCCGTGTCGCTGCGGATGCTGGTGCCGAAGTCGCCGCGCACCACGTCGCCGAGCCACAGCAGGTATTGGCGCAGGAACGGTTCGTCGAGCCGGTCCTGCTCGCGGATCGCGGCGAGCGCTTCGGGTGAGGGGTTGCGGGGGCCGAGGAGGTTGCGCGCCGGGTCGCCGGGCGTGAGGTGGAGCAGGCCGAACACGACGAACGACAGCGCCACCAGCAGCACGAGTGTGGCGGCGAGGCGGACGAGGATGAACCGCCCGAGCGAGCCGGGCGCAACCAGTCGGGTCACTCGACGGTGAGGATGCGAGGCGTCCACGGCGACAACAGTGTGTACGGCCCGAAGTCCTCGATGGTGTACTTGCTGTTGATCGCGGTGGCGGCCTGGCCCCACCACAGGGGCACGTAGGGCAGGTCGGCGAGGGCCAGCTTCTGGGCCTCGATGATCTGCTCGACACGCTTGGCGGGGTCGGCTTCGCCGCGCTGGCTGTCCATCAGGGCGGTGACCGCGTCGTTGCTGTACGAGGCGGGGTTGCCTTCGCCGAAGAACCACGTGATCAGCTCGGCGGGGTCGCCGGTGGCGTTGAAGTACCACATGTAGGCCAGGCCCCAGTCGGGTGAGCCGATGGTGCCGTACCACTGTTCGACGGGCATCTCTTCGACCTCGATGGTGATGCCGATCTCTTTCACGGCCTCGGCGAGCACCTGGAACATCTGGCTCACCTGCGGGGCGCTCGACGACACGCCCACCTTGGTGGTGAAGCCGTCGGGCACCTTCGACAGGGCGAGCGCTTCTTTGGCCTTGGCCATGTCGTAGGGCAGGTCGAGCACGGCCTTCAGCGCGGTGCGGGCTTCGTCGGCGCTCATCACCGATTCGATCTGCTCGGGCACGGTGAGGGCGGTGGCCACTTCGCCGTGGCCGTTGAGCAGCTTGGCGACGTAGGTGGCGCGGTCGCAGGCGTAGGCGATGGCGCGGCGGACGTGGATGTCGTCGAAGGGCTCGACGGCGGTGTTGAAGTCGATGCCGAGGTAGCTGCGGTCGGGGGCGAACAGCACGCTGGTGTTCTCGGTGTCCTTCCAGGCCTGCTCCTGGTCGAGCGAGATGCTGACGGCCATGTCGATGTCGCCGCTCTTGCGGGCGAGCAGGCGGGTGTTCTCCTCGGGGATGAACTCGATCTTGACGGTCTTCACGGGGGCCTTGCCGCCCCACCAGGTGTCGACGCGCTCGAGGGTGACGCCCTTGTCGGGCTCGAAGCTGGTCACCTTGTAGGGGCCGGTGCCGGTGAGCAGTGCGGCGGGGGTGCCGATCTCGCCGCCGGCGGCGTCGACGAAGCGCTCGGCGGTCACCCACATGGCGTTGGCGGCGCAGGGGCCCCATTCGAAGGCGACGTCGGGCGAGCCGAGGGTGATGGTGACCTGGTTGTCGCCGGTCTTCTCGGCGCCGGTGACGTTGGCCCAGTAGTACGAGGTGTTGGGCGAGAGGGTCTCGTCCTTGGCGAGGTTGACGCTGTAGACGATGTCGTCGGCGGTGCAGTCCGAGCCGTCGCTGAACTTCGTGCCGGCGCGCAGGTTGAACACGTAGGTGGTGGGGTCGGTCTGCTCCCACGATTCGGCCAGGGCGCCGACGAGCTTGCCGCTGCTGTCGGGGGCGACGAGGCCTTCGGCGATCAGGGTGGCGACGTAGTAGTTGAAGTTGCCGGCTTCCTGGCCGGGGTACAGGTTCGACAGCGAGCCGGGGAAGGCCACGGTGAGGGTGTCGATCTCTTTCGAGGTGCCGCCGCCGCCACCGCCGGGGGACGTGGTGGCGCTGCCGCCGTCGCTGTCGTCACCGCAGGCGGCGGCGATGAGGGCCAGCAGGGCGGTGGCCCCGGTGCCGCGCAGCATGGTGCGGCGGCGGAGGACGATGCGGTTCGACATGGGTGCTCCCGGAGGTGTTCGTCGCTGCAGTGGCCCTGGTGGGCCGATGACCCTGGATGTCTAGTCGTTCTTGCCACTTGGCGCTATGGAGTAGACACCTGCGCAGGCGTGACGCCTGGCGGGCGGCGGATGGATCGTTCGCCGTGGGAGCTGCGGCGGTACGTGATGGACAACTGCCCGGAGTTCGCCGACCGATTCCCGGGGTGACCCTGCCGCGACGCGGAGATTGATCGTCGAGGGGTGAGGCACCTCTCGGTACACGAGCCGCCCGAGCGTCAGAGCGTGGTGATCATGGTGACGAGGCCGAGCTTGCGAGCGGTCGGCCATCGTCGGTCGGTGGTGATCAGTCGATCAGCCTGGGCCTGCGCAGCAGTCGCAATGACGAGCGCGTCGGGCAGCCGCACGGTGGTGTGCTTGGCGCGGATGCTCGCAGCCATCCTGGCGATGTCGGCGTCGAGCTCGACGATCGTGATCGGTAGACGGACGAACAGTTCGTCGACCGTCTCGACTGCACGTCGGTTGCGACGCGCTGGCCCGACGAGGCATTCGGCGAACGCCGACGCAGCCATGGCGAGCCGATGTCCGGAGCGCACGGTCTCGGCGAGTGTTCGTGTGGCCGACTCGTGGTGGGTGTCGGTTGCGTCGAGGAGTCCGATCACGACGCCGGCGTCGAGATGGATCAGGCCCATTCGTCGCGCAGTGTGTCGACCCCGGCGTCGGCGTACGCGCCGGTGAGGACACCGGCGAACTCAGCCAGCACGTCGTGCTCTCGTTCCAGGCTGACGCGCCCCGGTCCGTCGGCGCGGGCCACCAGGCGCTCGCCCGCTTCCAGCCCGGCGGCGCGCAACTCGGCGACCGGGATGGTCACTTGATGCTTCGAGCTGATCGTGGTCGCCCCACGGCGACGAGCCTTTACGCCTGCCATAGAAGTAAAGTTAACGGAGCCGGCTCCGGGCTGCAATGAGGTGGTGTGACTCATGGCGTCATCGTGCTGGGTGGGTGTGACACGGTGCCGCGGCTCGCTGCTGCCTGGGTTCGTGGGAGCATGCGTCGGTGATG
>DAINND010000365.1:0-3236 GCA_036736065.1 Ilumatobacteraceae bacterium | reverse complement strand
GTGCCGATGCGCGAGGGCATGGGGTCGTGATCGTCGAGGGTGACTACCGGCGCGACGGGGTCGTGTGCGTCCGCGGGGCGTTCTCCGCCGAACTGGTCGAGCTCGCCCGCGAAGCGATCGACGCCAACCTGGCCGACCTGTCGCCCGGCGCGAAGCGGGCGAGCGGCACCGACGACGCCGCCTTCGTCGAGGACTTCTGCTCCTGGCAGCGCATCCCTGCGATCGAGCAGTTCGTGCGCACCTCCGGCGCTGCGGCGCTCGCCGGTGAGCTGATGGGCTCCGACGAGGTCCGCTTCTACCACGACCACGTCCTGGTGAAGGAGCCTGGCACCCGGCAGCGCACGCCGTGGCACCAGGACATCCCGTACTACAACGTCGACGGGAGGATGAACATCAGCATGTGGATCCCCGTCGACCCCGTCGGACGGGCCGCCACGCTCGAGTTCGTGGCCGGGTCGCACCTCGGGCCGTGGTACATGCCGCGCAGCTTCCTCGACGACCAGGCCAAGTGGTTCCCGGAGGGCTCGCTCGCCGAGCTCCCCGACATCGCCGCCGACCCGGAGGGTTTCCCGGTGGTCGGGTGGGAGCTCGAGCCCGGCGACGCCGTGTGCTTCCACATGGCGACGCTGCACGCTGCGGGTGCCAACCCCGGCCCAGGTCGACGCCGGGTGCTGTCGCTGCGCTTCCTCGGTGACGACATGGTCCACGCCCCCCGTGCGTGGACGACGTCGCCCGACTTCCCGGGCCTGGTCGACGAGCTCCCGGCGGGCGCCCCGCTCGACCATACGTTGTTCCCGGTGCTGTGGCGCCGGGCCGATGCGGCGGTGTCGGCATGACCGTGCTGCCCATCGCCACGGTCGGCCATCCGATCCTGCGTGAGCGGGCGCGCGAGGTGTCGCGCGACGAGCTGGCCAGCGCCGAGGTGCAGCAGCTCATCGACGACATGATCGAGACGATGCGCCATGTCAACGGCGCAGGCCTCGCCGCCAACCAGGTGCACGCGCCGCTCAGGATCACCGTCATCGAGGTCACGAAGAACCCGCGCTACCCGTACAAGCCGCCGATCCCGCTGACGATCGTCGTCAACCCGGTGATCGAGCCCCTCGACGACGAGCTCGTCGAGATCAACGAGGGGTGCCTGTCGGTGCCGAACATGCGCGGCAACGTGATGCGTCACGTCAACGTGCGCGTCCGCTACTGGGACCGCCATGGGGTCGAGCACGAGGAGATCAAGCGGGGCCTCACCGCGGGCACCTTCCAACACGAGTGCGACCACCTCGACGGCCTGCTCTTCCTCGACCGGGTCTTCGACACCCGCACGCTCACCACGTGGGAGCAGTTCGAGGCGCACCACCGCGAGGCCTTCGTCGCGCGCATCACCGAGTTCGTCCGTCGCGTCGGGTCGTGAGCAGGCTGGGGCGATGCCGGTGAGCGCCTACCACTGCGAGCTCGCCTGGTTGGGTGGCCCGACCGCCGTGGCCGACGTCGTCGTCGAGGTGGCCGACGGGGTGATCGTCGACGTGCGCTCCGGGGTCGGGGTGGCGCCGGGTGCGGTCCGGCTGGCCGGGCTCACACTGCCGGGCTTCGCCAACGCGCACAGCCACGCCTTCCACCGGGCGCTGCGCGGTCGCACCCACGCCGGACAGGGCTCGTTCTGGACGTGGCGCGAGCAGATGTATCGCGTGGCCGCGCGGCTCACGCCGTCCACCTACGCTGCGCTCGCCACGGCGACCTATGCGGAGATGGCGTTGGCCGGCATCACCGCCGTCGGCGAGTTCCACTACGTGCACCACGATCCGACCGGCGCGGCCTACCCCGACCCCAACGAGCTCGGCGACGCGTTGATCGCCGCCGCCGCCGAGGCGGGTGTGCGGATCTCGCTGCTCGACACCTGCTACCTGCACAGCGGCATCGGGCCCGACGGCGCTCCGCTGCCCCCGAACGAGGTGCAGCGTCGGTTCTCCGACGGCTCGGCCGAGGCCTGGGCGCGGCGCGCGGATGCGCTCGCCGCGGCGCACGGCTCCGACCGGCGGGTGCGCATCGGCGCCGCCATCCACTCGGTGCGCGCCGTCGACCCCGAGGCGATGCGCGTCGTGGCGGCCTGGGCGGTCGAGCACGACGCACCGTTGCACGCCCACGTGTCCGAGCAGCCCGCCGAGAACGAGCAGTGCCTCACGGCCTTCGGTCTCACCCCGACCGCACTGCTCGGCGAGGCGGGGGCGCTCGGGCCACGGTTCACCGCGGTGCACGGCACCCACCTCACCGCCGACGACATCGCCCGCTACGGCGCAGTGCGCTGCTCGGTGTGCTTCTGCCCGACCACCGAGCGCGACCTGGCCGACGGGATCGGTCCGTCGAGCGCGCTCCGGGCGGCCGGCGCCCAGCTGTGCCTGGGCAGCGATTCACACGCCGTCATCGATCCCTTCGAGGAGATGCGCGCCCTCGAGCTCGACGAGCGGCTCGCCACCCTGGTGCGCGGCTCGCACGACGTGGCCGCGCTGTTGACGGCCGCGACCGTGGCGGGGCACCGCAGCATCGGGTGGGGTGACGCCGGCGAGATCGCTGTCGGCCGGCGCGCCGACCTCGTGAGCGTCGGGCTCGCCTCGGTGCGCCTCGCCGGCGCCACCGCGGCGACGGCGCTCGAGGCCGTGGTGTTAGCCGCCTAGCCGGCCGACGTGCACCACGTGGTCGCCGACGGCGAGGGCGTCGTGCAGCAGGGGCGCCACGTGCGCGGCGATGTGGCTGCCGCGCTGCGGCGGGCGATCGCCGCGCTCGATGTGGACGGTGGGGTCGTGCTGTGAGCCGGACGCTCGTGATCGACCGGATCGGCCTGCTCGCCACCAACGACCCGTCACGTGGCGAGGGCCCACTCGGGCTGGTGCGCGACTGCGCTGTCGTCATCGAGGACGGCCGCATCGTGGCTGTCGAACGATCCGGCGTCGCCGCGGACGAACGGTTCGACGCCGAGGGTGGTTGCGTGCTGCCGGGCTTCGTCGACTCGCACACCCACCTCGTGTTCGCCGGCGACCGTTCGGACGAGTTCGCGGCGCGGATGGCCGGGCGCCCCTACGAGGCCGGCGGCATCCGGGTGTCGGTCGACGCCACCCGCGCTGCCGCTGACGCCGAGCTCGAACGGTTGGCCCGGCTGCGGCGCGCCGAGGAGCGCCGGGCCGGCGACCCCCCCGGCGAGGGAAAGTCGGGCATCGGGCTGTAGGTGCGCGACGAGGAGCGCAGAC
>DAINND010000364.1:0-3324 GCA_036736065.1 Ilumatobacteraceae bacterium | reverse complement strand
AGCTCGTGGTAGTAGGGCAACGGCGCGTCTAGCTCGGGCATCGAGGCGATCGCCTTCTCGATGCCGGCCTGCTCCGAGGCCTCCAGCGCAGCGGCTTCGCCCACCCGGCCGGTCGCTGCGCCGAGCTGCTCGATCTGTGCGTAGATGTCGTCGAACGACGAGGCGGCAGCCCCCACCCAGTGCGGGATGCCCAGTGCGTCGAGTTGCGTGCCGAGGTCGGTCGTGCCGTCGTGGACCACCAGGTCGGGCTCGTACGACGCGACAGCCTCGACGTTCGGGGTGAAGCCGGAGAGCTCGGTCTGCTTCTCGAGCGCCTCGACCGGGTGGTTGCTCATCTCGTCGACGGCGACCACGAAGTCACCGGCCCCGATCGCGAAGAGCATCTCCGTCGCCGTCGGCGAGAGGCTGACGATCCGGGTGGCGGTCGGCCCTGCAGGCGTCGTGGCCGGGGCGGCAGTGTCGACCGGCGCCGCCGTGACGGCCGCCGACGTGTCCGCGGTCGCCGTGGTGTCGGCCGCTCCCGAGCTCTCGTCGCCGCCCGCGGCAGCGACCAGGGCGAACGCACTCGCCAACGCGAGTGCACGGATGGTGCGTGTCATGGATCCTCCATGTCCGGCAGACCTCGTCCACCGGTTCGGGAGGACAAAGTGGGACGACAGAGGAGTTTCCGCTGCGATCCGCCCTTGCCTCGAGGGTTGGTCATCGCGCCCGAGCCAGGCGACCGGACTTGTCGTGTCGGCCACGGAGGGCCGCACGCTTCACCGTTGCGGGACAGTGCCGGAGTCTCACCGGACTTCGCTGGGTTCGAGCAGGGCGACCATAGCGCATCCTCCGTACACTCCCAAGCACATGAGCGCCGAGACCCCTCCCACCGAAGATCCTCGCCCGGCAGGGCTGCGCACGGCCGAGTCGCTCGTCGTAGTCAACACCGGGGACGGCAAGGGCAAGCGCTCGGCCGCGTTCGGTGTGATGCTGCGCGCCCTCGCCCGCGACTGGCGCGTCGCGGTGGTCCAGTTCGTGAAGAGCGGTGACTGGAAGGTCGGCGAAGAGGTGATCGGCCGGCGCCTGGGCGTCGACTGGTTCAACGAGGGCGACGGCTTCACCTGGGACTCGAACGACCTCGAGCACGACCGCACGCTGGCCCGAGCCGGCTGGGAGCGAGCCGCTGATCTGATCCGAGCCGGCGCGCACGACCTCGTGGGGCTCGACGAGCTCACCTACCTCATCACCTGGGGCTGGATCGACGGCGACGACGTCGTGCGCACGATCGTCGAGCGCCCTGCGCACGTGAGCATCGTCATCACCGGGCGCGACGCCCCTGCAGCCATCGTCGAGGTCGCCGACACGGTCACCGAGATGCGCAACGTCAAGCACGCCTACGACTCGGGCGTCGCCGCCAAGCGCGGCATCGACTACTGATGCTCACCTTCCTGGTCGGTGGCGCGCGCAGCGGCAAGCGCACGCTCGCCGTCGAGCTGGGCGTGCGCCACGCTGGGCCGGTGGCCTTCCTCGCCACGGCCGAGCCCTTCGACGACGACCTGCGCGACCGTGTCGCCCGTCATCGCGCCGAGCGACCGGGCTGGCCGACGATCGAGGCGCCCGTCGAGCTTGCCGCCGCCGTGCGTGGCACCGCACCCGACGCCCTCGTGATCGTCGACTGCCTGACGGTGTGGATGGGGAACCTGTTCCACCACCTGCCCGACCCGGCGGCACGAGAGCTCGCCTGCTCCGACCTGGTCGCTGCGCTCGAGGGACGCAGCGGCCCGACCGTGGTGGTGTCGAACGAGGTCGGCCTCGGGCTGCACCCGGACACTGCCATCGGCCGCGAGTACCGCGACGAGCTCGGCCGACTCAACCAGCGTGTCGCGAGCGTGGCCGACCGGTCGCTGCTGCTCGTCGCCGGGCGCGCCCTCCCCCTCACCGATCCGCTCGAGGCGCTGGCATGACCTGGCTCGCCGATGCGCTGCGCGCCCTCCCGCCGGGCGACGACGTCGCCGCCACCGCCGTGCGCGCCCGCGCCGCCGACATCCTTCGGCCGGCCGGTGCCCTGGCCCGCCTCGACGAGGTGGCCGAGTGGGTGGCTCGCTGGCAGGGCACGACCGTGCCGGCGGTGCGCCGACCGGCGGGGCTCGTGTTCGCCGCCGACCACGGCGTGGCCGCCGCCGGGGCGGTGAGCGCCTACCCGGTCGAGGTGACCGGGGCGATGCTCGCGGCCTACCGATCAGGCCGTTCGACGGTGAGCGCGTTCGCCGCCGTCGCCGGCGCGACCGTCGACGCGGTCGACGTCGGGGTGGGACGACCGACCGGTGACATCCGCGTCGAGCCTGCGCTCGACGCCGACCGCTTCGGCGAGGCCGTCGAAGCCGGACGTCGCGCCGTGGAGCAGCTCGACGCCGACCTGCTCGTGCTCGGCGAGATGGGCATCGGCAACACCACGGTCGCCGCTGCGCTCGCTGCTGCGCTCGTGGGCACCCGCACACCCGACGACGCAGCGGGCTGGGTCGGTCGCGGCACAGGCGTCGACGACGACGGCCTGGCGCGCAAGCAGGCCGCTGTGCAGGCGGCCGTGGCCCGCATCGGCGACCTCGCCGACCCGCTCGAGGTGCTGCGCGAGGTGGGCGGCGCCGAGCTCGTCGCCATCGCTGGGGCGATCGTCGCCGCACGCAGGCGCCGACTGCCGGTGCTGCTCGACGGCTACGTCGTCACAGCCGCAGCGCTCCCGCTCGCCGTCGCTCGTGCCGATGCGCTCGACCACTGCCGCGTCGCCCACGTGTCCGCCGAGCCCGGCCACCGCCGCCTCGTCGAACGGCTCGGTCAGCAGCCGCTGGTCGACCTCGGCATGCGCCTCGGCGAGGGCTCCGGGGCGATGGCCGCCGTGCCGCTCGTCGCGATGGCCTGCGTCGGGATCACCGAGGTGCCCACGTTCGGGGAGTGGTTCGGCTGAGGGGTCTGCCGCCCTGGGGGCCGCTGGCTGCGCTGCAGTTCCTGACCCGCGTCCCCATGCGTCTGCGCCGCGCACCCTCACCGACCGGCATGGTGGTGTGGTTCCCGTTCGCCGGCGCCGTCATCGGCCTCGCCGTCGGCGGGGTGGGGGCACTCGCCTGGCATCTGGTGCCACCCCTGGTGGCCGGCGCCGTGGCGGTGCCCGCCGGGCTGCTGATCACCGGCGCGTTCCACGAGGACGGTCTCGGCGACGTCGCCGACGCCTTCGGAGGCGGCCTCACCCTCGACCGGCGGCTCGAGATCCTGAAGGACTCGCGCCACGGCGCCTACGGCGTCGCGGCCAAGTGCGCGTCGGTCGTGGTGCGCGTCGTGGACCTCGGG
>DAINND010000363.1:0-3327 GCA_036736065.1 Ilumatobacteraceae bacterium | reverse complement strand
CCTGCTGATGCGGACCGGCCAGGTGCCGGAGTCGGTGTGCGAGGACTGCGCGGACATCTCCCGCCGCATTCCCGAGCTCCGGTCCTGAGTCCCCGGGGTCGGGCCCGCTAGCGTCGCCTCGTGCGTCTGGTCGTCGCCCGCTGCACCGTCGACTACGAGGGCCGGCTCGCCGCCCACCTGTCGGAGGCCGTCCGCCTGATCATGGTCAAGGCCGACGGCTGCGTGGCCATCCACGCCGACGGTGGCGCCTACAAGCCGCTCAACTGGATGAACGCACCGAACGTCGTGACCGACCACGGCTCGCACTGGACCGTCGCCAACCCCAAGGGCGAGACCCTCACGATCACCCTCCACCAGGTGATCTCCGACTCCGAGCACCACCTCGGCGAGGACCCGGGTCTGCAGAAGGACGGCGTCGAAGCCCACCTCCAGGAGCTGCTCGCCCTGTCGCCCCACGCCATCGAAGCCGGCCTCACCCTCGTGCGCCGCGAGTACCCGACGGCGATCGGACCCGTCGACCTGGTGTGCCGCGACGCCGAGGGGCGGGTCGTGGCGATCGAGGTGAAGCGGCGTGGCGAGATCGACGGCGTCGAGCAGCTGAGCCGGTACATCGACCGGCTGCACCTCGACTCCTCGCTCGGCCAGGTGCGCGGCGTGTTCGTCGCCCAGGTGGTCAAGCCCCAGGCCCGCGTCCTCGCCGAGGCTCGTGGGTACCGCGTCGTCGAGGTCGACTACGACGAGCTGCGCGGCATGCGTCCCGACGAGCTGCGTCTGTTCTGAGCCTCCGAGGCACCAGACTGGGAGCATGCGCCGCATCGCCGGAGTCGTGCAGCACTACGCCTGGGGTGACCGGACCTTCCTGCCGGAACTGCTCGGCGTCGAGCCCGACGGACGGCCTTGGGCGGAGTGGTGGCTCGGGACCCACCCCGGTGGCCCGGCGACCCTCCTCGACGACGGGCCCCTGCGCGACACCGCAGGTGAGCTTCCCTACCTGCTGAAGGTGCTCGCCGCAGCCGAGCCGCTGTCGTTGCAGACCCACCCGAGCGCCGCCCAGGCCGCCGCCGGGTTTGCCCGCGAGGAGCGTGACGGCCTGGCTCTCGACGCGCCGCACCGCATCTACCGCGACCCGTCGGCCAAGCCCGAGCTGATCTGCGCGCTCACGCCGTTCGACGCGGTCTGCGGGTTCCGGCCCGTATCGGCCACGCTCGAGCTGCTCGAGCGGATCGGGGCGCGCGACCTGGCGTCGTCGCTCACCGGTTCCGGCCTCACCGCGACGGTGGAGGGCATCTACCGGAGGACGATCGATGTCGCAGCGACGCTCGCCGCCTGCGCCGGTCGGCCCGAGCCCGAGGCCCAGCTCGTCTCCGAGCTGCCGGGCGCTACCCGGGCGACCCGAGCGGTGTGGTGACGTTGTTGCTCCACCGCGTCCGGCTCGAGCCCGGGGAAGCGCTCTTCCTCGGACCGGGAAACCTGCACGCGTACCTGCACGGGGTCGGGGTCGAGGTGATGGGTGCGAGCGACAACGTCGTGCGCGGTGGGCTGACCACCAAGCACATCGACGTCGACGAGCTCCTCGCCACGCTCGACATCACCCCCATCGCCGACCCGCGCACGCCAGCGACACCGCACGCCTGGGACAGCTGGAGCTACGACACACCGGCCGCGCCGTTCCAGCTGTGGCGGCACGACATCGACGGCAGCTGGACGCACACGGCCACAGGCCGCGAGCTCGTCGTGTGCACCTGGGGCGGCACCGACGGCCTCGACTGCGGCGACGCGGCCTTCGTCGCCCCCGGCGAGGACGTGCACCTCACGGGGACGGCCACCGTGTTCCGCGTGGTCGAGCAACAGCCGATCGGCTAGCGCCGAGCTCCGGCACCGCTGCGCTCAGAGCCTGACCACGGCCGCCAGGGCGAGGTCGAGCAGGTGCTCGCGCACGCTCACGTGGCGATCCCAGTCGCGGTGGTCCCACGACTCGGCGCTCACGTCGTCGCCGGCGTAGAGCAGTTGGCCATAGACGGCGCCGCGGAAGGCTGCGGCAGCGAACATCGCCGCAGCCTCCATCTCGACGGTGATGCAGCCCTGGTCCCGGCGCCGGGCCACCTTGGTCGGTGTCTCGCGAAAGAACGCGTCGGTCGTCCAGGTGAGGCCGCGGTCGTGCGGCACCCCGGACTCGCTGAGGACTGCGTCGATGGCAGCGAGCGCCCGCGGGTGCGGCAGCACGTCGTGGTGCGCGGGCGCGTAGTGGTAGCTGGTGCCCTCGTCGCGCACGGCGCCCGTCGGCACGATCACGTGGCCGGCGTCGAACCCTGGTCGCACGATGCCCGCGCCACCGCACCCGACGATGCTGGTCGCGCCGAGGGCGATGATGACCTCGAGCGAGGACACCGCGGCGGGGGCACCGACACCGGGGTTGACCAGTGCCACGGGCACCCCGTCGTGCTCGACGATGTGGACCAGGTGGTCGCCGTGCTCGAAGGGGATCCGGTAGACCGGGTCGAGCGACGCCGTACGGGCGCGCACCACATCGCCGAACCAGCACACCACGGCCCGGTCGGGGAAACCGAGCTGGGCGCGGTGCACCGACGGGTTGATGACGGCGTTGCGGGCCGGGTCGAACTCGAACAGCGGATGGTCGTTCGGGGTCACGACCCGGACACCGTCTTGCGGATCTCGACGATCCGCTCCGTCGCATTGTTCGCGTCGTCGCCCTTTGCCTCGAGCAGCCGGGCGCGGTCCTTCGCGGCCTCACGCTCGGCGAGCGCCGTGTCCACTCGGGCCAGCGCGGCCTCTGTGCCGTGCTCGTGGATGTACTCGGCCCACTCGACGAGCGCGTCGACCATCTGGTCCTCGGGCACTACGGCCACATTGCGGCCCTTGACGAACAGGTGCCCGCGCTTGTTGCCCGCAGCGATGCCGAGGGCGGCCTCACGGGCCTCCCCCGGCCCGTTGACCACGCAGCCCATGACGGCGACCTGCAGGGGGATCTTGCGGTCGCCGAAGGCCTCCATCGCCCGGTTGGCGACGTCGATCACGTCGATCTCGGCGCGACCACAACTCGGGCAGGCAATCAGGTCGACGTTCTTGCGCTCGCGCAGGCCGAGTGCCTCGAGCAGCTGTCGACCGGCCCTGGCCTCCTCCACCGGGTCGGCGGTGAGCGAATAGCGGATCGTGTCGCCGATGCCCTCCATGAGCAGGGTCGCGATGCCTGCGGTCGCCTTGACCAGCCCTGCCGGCGGCGGGCCGGCCTCGGTCACGCCGAGGTGCAGCGGTGCGTCGGTGACCTCGCTGAGCTGGCGGTAGGCCTCCACCATCAGCGGCACGCTC
>DAINND010000362.1:0-3355 GCA_036736065.1 Ilumatobacteraceae bacterium | reverse complement strand
CCCCGTGCAGGGCGTCATCCATCTCCACGCACGAGGAGGGCGGAACGTTCCGCGGATTCCGAGATCTTCTCGTCGGCAGGCAGCAGCCCGGTCAGATGGGGCTGGGGCGCAGCAGCTCCGGGGCGAGGGGGCACTCGGGCGCCCACTCCTCCGGGCCGGCATCGACGCACATGCCGTCGGGGCCGACCAGCGTGCCGAACAGCGCTGCTGGCACGGCCTCGGCGGGGGCCACCCAGCCACGAGCACCATCGTCGATCCGGCGACGCATCTCGACGAACATCGCATCGGGCAGCCGACGGCCACGGCCGGCGACCAGCCACAGCGGCACCTCACTGCAATAGGCGACCGATGCGACGGCACGCGACCCGGTCGCAGCCAGCACCTCGCCCGCGCCGCAGGCCAGCGCTTCGATCAGCACCAGGTCGGCGGCCAGCACCGCGGCCGATGCACCGGACGCAGGCACCACCTCGGCCACCACGTCGGCACGATGCAGCCGCCGCACGAACGACGAGCCCTCGTCGTCGGCGTCGATGGCCAGCACGCGCACGTCGCCGCGCCGCATGACCGCGTCGCCCACCAGGTCGGGCCAGCCGACCACGCACACCGTGGCCTCGTCCGGCAGTTGCGCGAACAGATAGTCGGGGGTCGGGTCGTGCTCGACCTCGGCAGCAAGGTCGCTCGCCACCCGGAACGGCTCACCGGAGGCGAGCACCGAGGCGCACCACCACCACAGCGCACCCGAGCTGGGGTGCCGCTCGACGATGCGGCGACAGGTGACCACCAGACCCGCCGGATCGCCGCGCAAGCCACGCACCGCATCGGCCATCTCGCGCACCAGCAACCGCTGGTCGGCGCCCGATGCGCGGGCGATGTAGCGCAGGCGCTCCATGGGGTGCATCGGCTGGAACCTACCTGGGAGTCGTCGACAGCGCACCTCGGAGCCCGCTGTGCTTGGGGTCGACACCGGCGGGGTCGCTAACCTTGTCTGCCGTGGCCACCAACCCCTCGCCTGACACCGTGCTCACCTCGCTCGACGGCGACTCGCGCCCGATCGAGGAGTGGCTCACCACGTTTCACTACGCGTGCGTCGTGCTCGACCCCTACACGAACGAGAGCGCATGGATCCTGAAGACGGCGGCGCGCATCCTGGCCGCCTTCTCGGGCTCGGACGCGCGCACCACCTTCGTGCTCACCTGCTCGCGTGACGAGGCTCGCAACTTCCTCGGGCCGCTCACCGAAGAGTTCATGGTGCTCGTCGACCCAGACCGGGTGTTCGTGAAGCAGCTCGGGCTGAAGGAGCTGCCGGCGTTCGTGTTCCTGCGCACCGACGGCACGGTGCCGGCGGCTGCCGAGGGCTGGAACGCGCTCGAGTGGCGCGCCGTCGCCGACGAGATCGCCACCACCTGCGCCTGGAAGCGGCCGAACATGCCGGTCGCCGGCGACCCGAGCCCGTTCCACGGCACCCCCGCCCTGGCGAGCTGACCGCGCCGGCCCCCGATGCCGGTCCCCGCATCCGTCTCCGACCTGCCCGTGGTCGGTGTGCTCCCCGAGCTCGGCCACGCGCACGCGCAGGGCCGCGCCGCAGTCCTCGTCGCGCCGCCAGGGCCCGGCACGACGACCGTGGTGCCGCTGTGGTTGCTCGACCAGCCCTGGCTGGCCGGCGGCCGCATCGTGATGCTCGAGCCACGGCGGCTGGCGACCCGGGCGGCCGCACGGCGGATGGCCGCCCTGCTCGGCGACGAGGTGGGCGGCATCGTCGGCTACCAGACACGCGACGAGCGGCGCATCGGGCCGAGCACGCGCATCGAGGTGGTGACCGAAGGCGTGCTCACCCGTCGACTGCAGCACGACCCGGATCTTCCCGGCGTGGCCGTGGTGATCTTCGACGAGGTGCACGAGCGCAACCTGCCCACCGACCTCGGCCTCGCCCTCGCGCTCGACGTGCGCTCTCACCTTCGCCCCGACCTCGCCCTGGTGGCGATGTCGGCCACGCCCGACACGACCCGCCTGGCGACCCTGCTCGGCTCCGGCTCCGACGGTGCAGGGGCGGCGCCCGTGGTGGCCAGCGAGGGCCGCCAGTTCCCGGTCGACATCCGTTCGCTGCCTCCGGCCAAGGGCGTGCGACTCGACCAGTCCGTGGCCGATGCAGTGCTGGTCGCCCTGCGCGACGAAGCCGGCGACGTGCTCGTGTTCCTGCCCGGCATCGGCGAGATCCGCCGCGTCGAACGACTGCTCGCCGACCGTGTGCCGGACGACGTCGACGTGCATCCGCTGGCCGGGGCGCTGAGCCTCGCCGACCAGGACCGCGCCCTCGCACCCTCCCCGCCCGGGCGTCGACGGGTGGTGCTGAGCACCGACATCGCCGAGTCGTCGCTCACCGTCGACGGCGTGCGCGTGGTGGTGGACGCCGGTCAGGCGCGCGTGCCGCGCTTCGACCCGCGCACCGGCATGACCAGGCTCACCACGGTGGCCACGAGCCGGGCGTCGGCCGATCAACGCGCCGGGCGCGCCGGACGCACCGAGCCGGGGGTCTGCTACCGGCTGTGGAGCAAGCTCGAGCAGTCGACCCGCCTCGCGCACCTGCCCGCGGAGATCACCCAGGTCGACCTGGCCGGGCTGGTGCTCGAACTGGCTGCCTGGAACGCTCCCATCGACGGCCTCGCCTTCCTCGACCGCCCGCCGGTCAAGGCGTGGCAGACGGCCGAGCGACTGCTCGGCGACCTGGGCGCGCTCGACGGGGACGGCCGACCCACCGCGACGGGGAGGGCCATGCTCACCCTGCCGGTGCACCCGCGCCTCGCGCGCATGGTGGTGGACGCCGAGCCCGACGACCAGCCGCTCGCCTGCGTTCTCGCCGCGCTGGTCGACGAGCGCGACGTGTTGCGCGGCCGCGCCGACGAGCTGCCGGCCGACCTCGGCTTGCGCGTGCGCCTCGTGGCCCGCGAGCTGACCGATGACCGGGCCGACCGGCGCGCGCTCGACCAGGTGCGCGACCGAGCCCACGACATCGCCCGCCGCGCCCGGGTGGCGTTCGACCTCGACCGCGTGGATGCAGCACGGGCGGGGGCCGTGCTCGCGTTGGCGTTCCCCGACCGGGTGGCGGTACGGCGCAGCCAGCGCGGCCAGTTCCAGCTGCGCACCGGAGGTGGGGCCTGGGGGGCCAAGGACGATCCCCTCGCCGGCGAGCCGTTCGTGGTCGCCGCCGACCTCGACGGCAACCGCACCAGCGCCCGCATCCGTTCGGCTGCCGGGCTCGATGCCGCCGAGCTGGATCGATCGCTCGCCGCCGAGGTCGAGCGTCGGCGAACGCTTGTTTGGGACATGCAGCGCAACGACCTGGTCGAGCGGGTGGAGG
>DAINND010000361.1:0-3378 GCA_036736065.1 Ilumatobacteraceae bacterium | reverse complement strand
CGGATCGACCGGGCCCACGGAGCCGACCGGGCCCACGGAGCCGACCGGGCCGCCCAACCCCATTCGGCCGACCCCGAGCGCCACCCAGCACCCGACCCGTCCCGCCCGACCGCGCTGCTCGTGCTCGACGAGGCCCGCACCATGGCCACTGCGGCGATGCGCAGCGTCGCCACCGCCGTGATCGGCACCACCATCGACGCCCGCGCCCGGGTGCATCTCGCTCCCATCACCGACACCGACCCCACCGAAGTCCGCCTCACCGCACTCGGCCCCCGCGCCGCCCGAACCGCCGTCGCCCACGCGACCGACCCCATCGGCCTATCGTGATCGCCCGATGACTCGATTGCTCACCGTCGCCGCCGCCCAGCTCGGCCCCGTCCAGCGCCACCACACCCGCGCCGAGGTGGTCGAGCGGATGATCGCCCTCCTGCGCGACGCCCACCGCCACGGCGTCGAGCTCGTCGTCTACCCCGAGCTCGCCCTCACCACCTTCTTCCCCCGCTGGTTCGTCGACGACATCTCCGAAGCCGACCACTGGTACGAGGAGTCGATGCCCAACGCCGCCACCCAGCCGCTGTTCGACGAAGCCAAACGGCTCGGCATCGGCTTCTGCCTCGGCTACGCCCTGCGCGAGACCGCCGCCGACGGCAGCGTGCGCCGCTGGAACGTGCAGACCCTCGTCGAGCGCGACGGCAGCATCGTCGCCACCTACAAGAAGACCCACATCCCCGGCCACGAGCACCACGAGCCCGACCGCCCCTTCCAGCACGCCGAGCGCTACTACTTCGAGCCGAGCCCCGAGGGCTTCGGCGTGTGGCGCGCCTTCGGCGGCCGCATCGGCATGATGATCTGCAACGACCGGCGCTGGCCGGAGAGCTACCGCGTGATGGGTCTGCAGGGCGTCGAGATGATCCTGTGCGGCTACAACACCCCGATCCACTACGTCCCCGACCCGAGCCAGGACATCCTGCAGGGGTTCCACAACGCGCTGGTCATGCAGTCCGGCGCCTACCAGAACGGCGCCTGGGTGGTCGGCGTCGCCAAGGGCGGTGTCGAAGAGGGCGTCGACTCGCTCGGCCAGTCGCTCATTGTCGCCCCGAGCGGCCAGATCGTCGCCCAGGCGCTCACCACCGATGACGAGCTGGTGATCGCCCGCTGCGACCTCGACTGGTGCCAGCGCTACACCGGCACCGTGTTCGACTTCGACCGGTACCGCCGTCCGGAGGTCTACGGACGGATCACCTCCCAACGAGGTGTGGTGCTCGGCGACTGACTTTGACAAAATGTCAAACATGAGCGAGGTGGACCTGGCGCACGTCGCCCTCACGGTGAACGGCACCCCCGTCACCGTGCGCGCCGACCACCCCCATCTGCTCGCCGCGCTGCGCGACGAGCTCGGCCTCACCGCCGCCAAGGACGGCTGCTCGCCGTCGGGCCAGTGCGGCTGCTGCACGGTGCACATCGACGGCAAGGCCGTCGTCAGCTGCCAGCAGCCCGTCACCAAGGTCGCCGGCAAGCACATCGTCACCCTCGAAGGCGTCGACACCGCCGAACGCCAGCGCTACGCCGACGCGTTCGCCGCGTGTGGTGGCCTGCAGTGCGGGTTCTGCATCCCCGGCATCGTGATGCGCGCCAAGGCCCAGATCGACAAGAAGGGCGCCGCGCTCGAACGCGCCGACATGGCCCGCCACCTCGGCGCCCACCTGTGCCGCTGCACCGGTTACGTGAAGATCCTCGACGCGATCGAGGCCGTCGCCCAGGGCACGCCCGTCGCCCCCGCCCTCGGCGCCGGCGTCGGCGCGAGCGGCGCCAAGTACGAAGCCGGCGCCCTCGCCCTCGGCGACCGCGGCTACATCGACGACCTGCGCGTGCCCGGCATGCTCCACGCCGCGCTGCGCCTCACCGACCACGCCCGCGCCGACGTCGTGGCCATCGACACCACCGCCGCCCTCGCCGCACCCGGCGTGCACGCCGTCCACACCGCGGCCGACATCCCCGGCGAGACCTACGTCGGCATCATCCACAAGGACTGGCCGATCCTGATCGGCGAAGGCATGCGCACCAGCTACGCCGGCGACGTCATCGCCGTCGTCGTCGCCGACACCCGCGCCCAGGCCCGCGCCGCGGCCGAGATGGTCGAGGTCCGCTACGCCGTGCACCCACCCGGCACCGACCCGCTCGCCGCGCTCGAGCCCGACGCACCCGTCGCCGTGTGGGGCACCACGTCGAACGTGCTGTCCACCAGCGCCTACGCCCGCGGCGGTGACGTCGACGCCGCCCTCGCCGCCAGCGCGCACACCGTCCACGAGACCTTCCAGACCCAGCGCATCGAGCACGCGTTCCTCGAACCGGAGAGCTCGCGCGCCGTGCCCGAGCGCCGCCCCGACGGCAGCCGCCACCTGCACGTCTACTCCGGCGGCCAAGGCGTGTGGGACGACCGCAACGACATCGCCCGCGTCCTCGCCGTGGCCAACGACGCCGTCACCGTCACCCTCGTGTCCAACGGCGGCGCCTTCGGCGGCAAGGAGGACATGAGCAACCAGGCCCACGCCGCGCTCGCCGCCTGGCTGCTCGACCGCCCGGTGATGTGCACGCTGTCGCGTGAAGAGAGCCTGCGGATGCACGCCAAGCGGCACCCGATCCGCCTCGAGTACTGGGCCGGATGCGACGCCGACGGCCACCTCACCGCCCTGCGCGTCCGCGCCGTCGGCGACAGCGGCGCCTACGCGAGCGTGGGCATGAAGGTGCTCGAACGGGCCGCCGGCCACGCGAGCGGCCCCTACCGGGTGCCGGCGATCGACGTCGAGGCCATCGCCGTGCGCACCAACAACCCGATCTGCGGCGCCTTCCGCGGCTTCGGCGCCAACCAGGCCCAGTTCGCCATGGAAGGTGTGCTCGACCGCCTCGCCGAACACGTGGGCATCGACGGCTGGGAGATCCGCCGCCGCAACGTCATCCATCCCGGCGAGGTGTGGGGCCCCGGCCAGGTGATGGACGACGGCTGCGCCGGCGCCGCCGCCTGCCTCGACGCGATCCGTCCCCGTTACGACGCGGCCCGCGCCGCCGGCAAGGCCGTCGGCCTCGGCCTCGGCCTGAAGAACAGCGGCCTCGGCAACGGCTTCCGCGAGGTGTGCGGCGCCGTCGTGCGCTTCGACTCGGTGACCGGCCGCGTCGAAGTGCGCCACGGCTGGACCGAGATGGGCCAGGGCGTGCACACCGTCGCCCTCCAGGTGGCCGCCGACGAGCTCGGCATCGCCCCGGCGCGGATCGACGTGATCGTCGACACCACCCGCGAGCTCGGCTTCGGCCAGACCACCGGCTCACGCGGCACGCTGATGGCTGCCGGCTCGGTGCGCGCCGCGTGCCAGGCCGCGCTCG
>DAINND010000360.1:0-3389 GCA_036736065.1 Ilumatobacteraceae bacterium | reverse complement strand
TGAAGGACACGTTCTCGACGGGACAGGACCTGGTGCTCGATGCTCGGGCGGCCGGCGTTGCTGCGGCGGCCGTGGCGGCCTGGCGGCGAGCGCCGCTGATCATCGTGATCGTCGTCGGGGCCGCCGTGACTGCGGGCCTACGGGCGCTCGGTTGACGTGCGCGGCGGGACGCTCCGCCGGTCGGTGCGTGGGCGTGCCGCGCGCAGGCGCTGACGGCGACGCTGCGCAGGCGCTCGGCCGCCGACTCCGGCGGCACGATGTTGATGAGCACGCCCGTGCCCCGCTCGAACCCTGCCGTGGTGACGAGCTTGGGCCAGATGTTGACGTGCCAGTGGAACGCGCCCGTGTAGTTGTGCGGGGCGGTGCGCACGACCAGGTTGAACGACACGTCGCCGACGGCGGCGCGCAGGTGGCTGATCGCGTCACGGATCGCGATGCCCACCGCCGCCAGGGTCGCGTCGTCGCTGTCGGTGAGGTGCAGGTCGTGGCTGCGCGGGATGATCATCAGCTCGAACGGCGAACCGCTCCAGAACGGGCAGATGCACAGCACGAGGTCGTTGGCGAACACGACCCGCTTGCTGTCGACGAGCTCGGCCTCGACGGTGGTGCACATGATGCAGCCGCCCTCGAAGCGGTTGAAGCCGCGCTGCTCCTCGAGCACCTCGCCGGGGACGAAGGGCAGGCCGAGGAGCTGGCCGTGCGGATGGGCGAGCGACGCCCCCGCCTCGCGGCCGTGGTTGATGATCGCCTGGGTGAAGCGCAGGTTGGGCGACTGGGCGTGCTCTCTGAAGCGGCGCTGGAGCATGCGCATCAGGTCGGCGGCATCGGCATCGGTCAGGTCGTGCAGGCCACTGTCGTGGTCGCGGCTGTAGACGAAGACCTCGTGGATGCCACTGGCCTCCGCCTCGACGTGCACGGGGCCGAGGTGGTGGACCGAGAACGGCTCGTCGCCGTAGAAGGCCGGGTAGAGGTTGGGGAGCACGCGCATCTTCCACTGCCCGCCCTCGTCGAGGCGCTCGAGCGCAGGGGGCGTGGCCTCTTCGTTGCCGGGGCAGAACGGGCACGGCCGCGACGGGTCGGCTTCGATGTCGGCAGCACGCGGAGCGAAGTCGGTGGGGCGGCCGGCACGTTCGGCGACGATGGTGACCCAGCGGCCGGTGAGCGGGTTCAGACGCAGTTGACTCACAGCGACCTCCACCATACGCGCCCATCGGCCGCGATGCGTGGCGCACAGCGGGAATTCATCTCCGCGACCGGATCGGTGCTCACCCCTGGGACAGTCCGGCGTAGACGCTCACGTGCACTGCGCTGTCGTCCCCGAACGCGCTCTGGTCGAACCCGCCCCAGCGATGCCGCAGGGCCAGGCCGGCGCGGGCGGCCATGGCGTCGAGCTCGTCGGGCGCCGAGTAGCGGATCGACCAGGGGCGCAACCGGACCCCGCCAGCCTCGGTGAGCTCGACGAACTGGCCCTCGGCGCGCTGGCCAGTGGCGTCGTGGACGCTCACGCTCAGCACCACCCGATCGGCGGTGAGGGTGCGGACCGAGACCTGCGAGCCGTGGTGCGGTTGAGGCACGATGGCCTCGACGACGAGGCATCCGTCGGGGGCGAGCACCTCGGCGACCCGGGTGAGGCAGGCCTGCTGGCGCTCGGCGCTCAGCAGGTTGAACAGCGTGTTGTAGGCCACGAGCACCACGGCGAAGGGCCCGTCCGGAACGTCGTCGACCATGTCGCCGAGGATCCCGGTGACCAGGCCGTCCGGGTCGTTGGCGGCCAGGCGGGCGAGCATGCTGGCGCTCGAGTCGATGCCGGTGACGGGGCAGCCGTGGGCGGCGAGGGGGACGGCCAGCCGGCCGGTGCCGACACCGAGCTCGAGCACCCGTCCACCTCCTGCCAGCGCGGCGACGGTCGACACCGTGGCCCCGATGTCGCTGACGTCGCGGTACCAGTCGTCATACACGTCGGCGAACGCGTCGCCGTAGCTGCTCGAGGTGTATCCCTCCACAGCCCCATCATCGACCACCGGTAGCGTGGTTGCCATGTCCGGCGAGCTCGTCTACCTCGACCATGCGGCCAGCACGCCGATGCGGCGCGAGGCCGTCGAGGCGATGCTGCCGTTCCTCGACCAGCAGTTCGCCAACCCCTCGGGCTCGCACCGCTTCGCCCGCCAGGCCCGGGCTGCGCTCGACGGCGCCCGCGACGTCGTGGCCGCAGCTGTCGGCTGCGACGCCGGTGACGTCGTGTTCACCGGCGGTGGCACCGAAGCCGACAACACCGCCGTGATGGGCGCCGTGGCCCGCCACGGCGGCCTCGCGGTGTGCTCGGCGGCCGAGCACCACGCCGTGCTCCACGCCGTCGAGCAGGTCGGGGGCGCGGTGGTCGGCGTCGATGCCGTCGGCCACATCGACCAGGACCAGCTCGAGCAGGTGCTCATCCGCGCCGCGGCGGGCGAGACGCCCCCGGTCACCGTGGTGTCGGTGATGGCGGGCAACAACGAGGTCGGCGCGATCACCGACATCGCCGCGGTGTCGGCGCTCGTCCGCCGGCTCGCTCCCGGGGCCCTCGTCCACACCGATGCCGTGCAGGCCCCCTCGTGGGTCGACGTGCGCGCGCTCACCCCGCACGTCGACCTGCTGTCGCTGTCGGGGCACAAGTTCGGTGGGCCGAAGGGCATCGGCGTGCTCGTCGTCCGCCGTCCCGATGCCGTGGCCCCGTTGCTCGTCGGTGGTGGCCAGGAGCGGGAGCGCCGCAGCGGCACCCAGAACGTGGCCGGGGCGGTCGCCCTCGCCGAGGCGCTGCGCTGCACCGACCTCGAGCGTGACGCCGAGGTGGAGCGCCTTGCCGCGCTGCGCGACCGGCTCGTCGATGCGCTGCGCGCCGGAGTGCCCGGCCTGCACGAGACCGTGCCGCCACATGCCAAGGTCGCCGGCTCGGCGCACGTGTGCATCCCCGGGGTCGAGAACGAGGCGCTGCTGTTCCTCCTCGACGAGGGTGGTGTGTGCGCGAGCGCTGCCTCCGCGTGCGCAGCGGGAGCGATGGAGCCCTCCCACGTGCTGTCGGCGATGGGTGTGCCCGGCGAGCTCGCCCGTGGCGCGCTGCGCCTCACCCTGGGCCACTCGACGACGGCGCACGACGTCGATCGCGCCGCGGAGGTGATCGTCACCGCGGTCGAGCGGATCCGTCGCTTCGCGTCGCGCCCGGGCCAGGCGTCGGGAGCGTCGCGATGAGGGTGCTGTGCGCGATGAGCGGCGGGGTCGACTCATCGGTCGCCGCGATCGAGCTGCTCGAGGCCGGCCACGAGGTGGTCGGCGTCACGATGCGCCTCTGGGGCGGCGAGAGCGACACCGGGTGCTGCTCGATCGCCGACGTCGACGACGCCCGCCGCGTGGCG
>DAINND010000359.1:0-3404 GCA_036736065.1 Ilumatobacteraceae bacterium | reverse complement strand
AGAAGGGGCGGGTGGTGATCTTCGCCGCCGGCACCGGCAACCCGTTCTTCACCACCGACACCGCCGCTGCGCTGCGCGCCGCCGAGATCGCCGCCGAGGCCCTGCTCAAGGGCACGCACTCCGGAGTCGACGGCGTCTACAGCGCCGACCCGCGCCGTGAGCCCACCGCCGTGAAGTACGACTCGATCGACTACATGGACGTGATGAACCAGGACCTGAAGGTGATGGACGCGACGGCCATCGCGTTCTGCCGAGACAACGGCATCCCGATCGTGGTGTTCGACATGTCGCAAGCCGGGGCGTTGCACCGGATCATCGCCGGCGAACCGGTGGGGACGATCATCCACCACCAGTCACCGCGGGCCTGACGGCCCCCTCACCGGCAACCCTGCGTGCAGATCGACCGACGCTCCCGGACGCGCTCGTCGCGGCGCGTGCCAGTTCGGACCTGCAGGATCGGTACGCTGGTGCGGTGATCGAAGAAACGCTCCTCGAGGCCGTCGACAAGATGGACAAGGCGGTCGAGCACGTGCAGGGCCAGTTCACGACCGTGCGCACCGGCCGGGCCAACCCGGCGCTGGTCGACAAGCTGCAGGTCGACTACTACGGCTCGATGGTGCCGCTCCAGCAGCTTGCGGCGTTCCAGGTGCCCGAGGCGCGCATGCTCGTGGTGAAACCGCACGACCGCTCGACGCTGGCCGCCATCGAGAAGGCGATCCGCGACAGCGACCTCGGGGTCAGCCCGTCCAACGACGGCGTGGTGATCCGGATCAACATCCCGGCGCTCACCGAACAGCGACGCAAGGAATACGTGAAGATCGTGAAGAACATGGCCGAGGACGGCAGGATCGCGGTGCGCAACATCCGCCGCGACGCGCGCAAGCAGCTCGAGGCCGCGGAGAAGGCGTCGGAGATCTCGGCCGACGAGCTCGAGCGCGCCGAGAAGGAGCTCGACAAATTGACCCATGACACGGTCGAGCACATCGATCGGGCCCTGGCCCGCAAGGAACAGGAGCTGCTCGAGGTCTGACCTCGAACAGCACGGCAACGTCAGCACGCAACGAGGAACGGGGACTGCATGAGCGAGGAAGGCCGCAGACGAGACCGCTGGGACGATGACGACTTCGGTCCGCCCCTGTTCGGTGACGAGCCGGCAGGCGCGAGCGAGGAGCGGATCGTGCTCGGTGACAGCGACTCGGGCTCGCTGCCGCACTGGACGAGCCCGCCCACGGGTGAGATGCCTCGGACCCTTCGTTCGCGCTCGGCCGACGACGCCACCGATGAGCTCGACGTCTGGTCGTCGTTCTCTTCGAACGCACCGGTCTGGAGCGACGACCCGTCGCCGACCGGTGAGTTCGAGCTGCCCGAGCAGATCCCGGCCGAGCCGGTCGCGCCGCGAAGCTACGACGATGCCGACCCCTCCGCACCGGTCGCCCGCCGCCAGCCGGCGCGGATCACGATCGGCACCGACCCCACCGAGGACCGGTCGCCCCGTCCGGCCCAGGGTGGGCGTTCCCGGTCCGGCGCGGCCCGCGGGGCTCGGCCGAGCGCGTCTCGCGGCGCGGCGACGCCGACGTCTGGGCGCGACATGCCCACCGCCATCGCCGTCGGGTTGCTGCGCGTCGCAGCGTGCGTCGCCACGCTGCTCGTCGGCCCCTGGGCGGTGATGGCCATCATCGTGGCCGTGCTGGCACTCGCCTCGGTCGAGTTCTTCGAAAAGGTCGCCGAGCGCGGCTATCGCCCTGCGACCGTGGCCGGTGTCGTGGCCTGCGCAGCCTTCCCACTGGCCGCCTACTGGGTCGGCGAGCGCGCCCTGCCACTGGTGCTGGTGCTGGCCTTCGCCGCCGGGTGCCTCACCTTCATCGAAGCGCCGAGCCTCGAGTCGGGCCCGCTGCCGAACATGGCGGTCACCACCCTCGGGGTCGTGTGGATCGGCTTCCTCGGCTCGTTCGCCGCGCTGATCGTGGGCATGTCGAACACGTCCATGCTCACCGCCGCCGGCCCGAGCACCGACGTGGGGACGGACACCCTCTTCCTGCTCGCGCTCGCAGTGGTCGCCAACGACGTCGGAGCGCTGTTCATCGGGTCGGCAGCGGGTCGGACGCCGCTGCGCGCGTGGATCAGCCCGAACAAGACCGTCGAGGGCTTCCTGGGCGGTGCGGCGATGACGTTCGTGGCGATGCTCGTGGTCGGCCTGCTCGACCGGAGCACCACCTGGAACAGCATCGGCGACCTGATGATCCTGGCCGCCGTGGTGTCGGTCGCCGCTCCGATCGGTGACCTCGTCGAGAGCATGTTCAAGCGCAACCTCGACATCAAGGATTTCGGCACGCTGGTGCGCGGGCACGGTGGGGTTCTCGATCGGTTCGACGGTTTCCTGTTCACCCTTCCGGCGGTCTACTACCTGATGCAGCTGCTGGAGCCCTGGGTCAGCGTCTGAGCGCGACGGCCCCGTCCGACCCATGTCCCCCGTTCGGGTCGCCATTGCTGGAAGCACCGGCAGCATCGGCACGCAGACCCTCGATGTCGTGCGCGCCGAGGCCGGTGCCTACGAGGTCACGGCGCTCGGCGTGGGCTCATCGATCGACGCGCTCATCGAGCAGGCCCGTGAATTCCGTCCGCAGGTCGTCGCCGTCGCCGATCCGGCACAACGCCGCCGGGTCGCCGAGGCGCTGCCGTCGGTGACGGTGGTCGGCGACCTCGCCGATCTCGTCGAGGTCGCCGACGTCGTGGTGAACGCGGTCGTCGGCTTCGCCGGGCTTCCCGTCACGGTGGCCACCCTTCGCGCCGGCAAGCGGTTGGCGCTGGCCAACAAGGAGAGCCTCATCGCCGCGGGTCCTGTGGTGCAGCCCCTCCGGGCCACGCCGGGGGCCGAGCTCGTGCCCGTCGACAGCGAGCACTGCGCCGTGCACCAGTGCCTGCGCTCATCGGCCGACGTCGGCAGGGAAGTCGCCCGGGTCGTCCTCACGGCGAGCGGCGGACCGTTCCGCGGCCGCACGGCGGCGGTGCTGGCCGATGTGGGTGTCGACGAGGCGTTGGCCCACCCCACCTGGAAGATGGGCCCGAAGATCACGATCGATTCCTCGACGCTCATGAACAAGGGCCTCGAGGTGATCGAGGCCCACGAGCTGTTCGGCGTCGACTACGACCGCATCGAGGTGGTGGTGCACCCGCAGTCGGTCGTGCACAGCATGGTCGAGTTCACCGACGGCTCGACGATCGCCCAGCTCTCGATGCCCGACATGCGCCTGCCCATCGGGCTGGCGCTCGGCGCGCCCGCCCGGCTCACCCCGCCGTTCGGCAGCATCGACTGGCGCAGCCTCTCGACGCTGACGTTCGAGCTGCCCGCCACCCGCACGTTCCGCTGCCTCGACCTCGCCTACGCCGCCGGCCGCGCCGGTGGC
>DAINND010000358.1:0-3415 GCA_036736065.1 Ilumatobacteraceae bacterium | reverse complement strand
CGACCTCCAGGCCCACCACCATGTCCTCGATCTTCCCGTAGCGGGTGCTGTACTGACCTGCGCCTCGGCACGCGACCCAGCCGCCCACCGTTGCCAGCTCGAAGCTCTGCGGGAAGTGGCCCACCGTCAGGTCGTGCTCGGCCAGGGCCTGCTCGAGGTCGGGGCCGAAGGTGCCGGGCAGCACCTCGACGACCCCGGAGCCGCGGTCGACGTCGACGACGCCGGCCAGCGCGGTCAGGTCGAGCAGCACACCGCCGAACACCGGCACGGATGCGCCGCACACTCCGCTGCGACCGCCCGCAGCCGTGACCGGGACGCCGGCGTCGTTGCAGGCCGCGAGCACGCGCGCCACCTCGTCGGTCGACCGTGGTGCGCACACCGCACCGGCGATCTGGGGGACCTCGCCGGCAAGGGCCCAGTGCATCGCGAGCGGCCACCAGTCGCGGCTCGCCTCGGCTCTGGCGACCTCGTCGGTGGTCGTCGGGCAGATCGAGCTGAGCCGGCCGAGGAGCGCAGCCGGTAGCCCGACCGGGGCAGTGTCGAGGCGAGCCCCGGTGCCGAGCAGCTCGATGCCCGGGATCGGCCGTCGCCGACCGTCGTCAGGGCTGCTCATGGCTGTGCCTCCGTCGCCGGGCCCGAGGGGACGGCCGTCCGGCCGGTCAGCTCGGCCTCGCTGACCGCTCCGGCCGCAGCCTCCGCGGCGCAGAGCTCGCGGAACGCCGCCACCTGTCGGGCGGTCTCGGCTTCGTCCCAGCCGAGGTGAGGGGCGATCAGCGCTGCGACGGCCGGCGCGGCGGCCGCGGTGCCCTCCCGGTCGAACAGGCGGGCCCGTGTGCGCCGGGTGAGGACGTCGTCGAGGGTGAGCGCCATCTCCTCGCGGACGGCGTAGATCGCCTCGGCGGCACGATAGGAGAGGCCAGGCACCATCGGTTCGAACTGCAACTCGACGGGCAGGTCGTCGGCCAGGACCCGGCCCGCCTCCGAACCGTGACGGGCGAGCAGGTCGGGGTCGCTCACCGGGCGATCGCTGCCGGCGCCGACGAGGCGCAAGCGGCGGGTCCGGCACCTGCCCGTGCGGCCGATGAGGCGCATCACCTCGTCGACGGTGTCCTCGGCCATCTCGCGGTAGGTGGTCAGCTTGCCGCCGGCCACGGTGACGACCCCGTGCGGGCTCACGGTCACCGCGTGCCGGCGCGAGAGGTCGGCGGTGCGGCCATCGCCGCTGCTCTTCACGAGCGGGCGCAGCCCCGCCCACACGCCAGTGACGTCGTCGGGCGTGATCGGCCCGTCTGGGCCGGGCGCCACCGAGGCGTTGAGGGCCCGCAGCACGTAGGCGATGCCGTCGGCGGTGCACTGCGGATCGTCGAGCGGGCCGGCGTAGTCGGTGGCGGTGGTGCCGACGAAGGTGTGTCGGAAGGTGCCGTCGCCGTTCGGGCCCCAGGGGACGAGGAACAGGCTGCGCTTGTCCTTGGGGACCGGGATGACCACGGCGATGTCGTTGCGCACGAGATGCCACGGCACGGTGAGGTGGACGCCTTTGGCCGGACGGATGCTGTCGGGATCGGCGCCTTCGTCGAGCGCGCGGACCTGATCGGCCCAGACGCCTGCTGCGTTCACGACGCACCGGGAGCGGAGGGTGAACCGCCTCCCGTCGGCCTCGACGTCGACCTCGTGCGCGCCCGTGGTGCCGCGGACGGCGACCACCCGGCAGTAGTTGGCGACTGCAGCCCCGTGGCGCGCAGCCGTGCGCGCCACGGCCAGGGTCAGCCGGGCGTCGTCGGCCGAGGCGTCGTAGTAGAGGTAGGCCGAGAGCACTCGCTCCGCTTGCATGGTCGGCATGTGTCGCAGCGCCGCGTCCTTGCGCAGGCGTCGGTGCAGCTTGCCGATCCGCCAGCCGCCCGTGAGGTCGTACATCCACATCGCCGAGCCCAGGGCGCGGGCGATCTTCCGATTGACCACGCTCGCGGTCTCGTCGCCCGGACGGGTCGGTCGGCCGAGGATGGGGATCATGAACGGCATCACGCCGACCAGGTGTGATGCGTTGCGTCGGAGGCGCTGGCGTTCGCGCAGCGCCTCGTAGACGAGCCGCACCTCGCCCTGCTGGAGGTAGCGGAGCCCGCCGTGGACCAACTTCGAGCTCTTCGAGGACGTGCCCGATGCGAAGTCGCCGGCCTCGACGAGCGCTGTGCGCAACCCACGGCTCGCTGCGTCGAGGGCGACACCGGCACCGGTGATGCCACCGCCCACCACGACCACGTCGAAGTCCTCGCGCTCGAGACGACGGAGCATGTCGTCGCGTCGGAAGTCGGTGCGCACGGTCACGGGACCATCCTATGAACCCCCGGATCGGCCGAGTGCATCACGTGCCGGAGTGGCGAACTGTCCACGGGTGCATCATCGCCGGGCCCGTGGGCGAATACGGTTGCGGTCGGCGGCGTGCCGCAGGATCACGATGACCACCACCTACGACCCCCGACACGTCGCCTATCTCGACGAAGCCGACGTCCGGCAGGAACTGACCCGGGTGTTCGACGTCTGCGGGAGCTGCCGCAGGTGCGTCGACCTGTGCACCTCGTTCCCGACCTTGTTCGAGTTCATCGACCGCCACGGTGACCGCGACGCCGGCAGGTTGACACCGGCCCAGCAGGACCAGGTGGTCGACGAGTGCCACCACTGCAAGCTGTGCGTCGTGGGCTGCCCCTATGCGCCGCAGGTCCACGAGCAGGCCGTGGACGTCCCTCGCCTCATGCTCAGGGCCGTCGCGATGCAGCACTCGACCAAGCAGGTGGGCCTGCGCAGCCGGGTCACCACGGAGCTGGTCGGTCGCGCCGACCTGGTGGGCAAGGTGGCGACACGGGTGGCGCCGGCCGCGAACCGGCTCGTCGAGGCCAGGAGCGGATCCCTCGTGCGCAAGGCGCTCGAGCGGGCGACCGGCCTGTCGAGCGTCCGGCTGTTGCCACCGTTCACCCGTCAGCGGTTCACCACGTGGTTCGATCGGCGGCCGCGTGTCCGGATCAACAAGCGCCAGGGTCGAGTCGCCGTGTTCCCGACCTGCCTGGTCGAGTACCACCGCCCCGACATCGGCCACGACCTGGTCAAGGTCTACGAGCGCAACGGCATCGAGTGCTCGCTCGCCGACGGGGTGGGCTGCTGCGGGGCGCCGTGGCTGCACAACGGCGATGTCGACGCATTCCGCCAGGTGGCCTCGAAGAACCTCGCGGCGCTGGTCAAGGTCGTCAAGCAGGGCAAGGACGTGGTGGTGCCGCAACCGGCGTGCAGCTATGTCCTCAAGCGCGACTACGTCGACCACCTGCCCGGTCCGGATGCAGCGCTCGTCGCCGAGCGGACCTATGACGCGGCTGAGTATCTGATGAAGGTGCATCGCGGTGAGACCACCACGCTCGACACCGACTTC
>DAINND010000357.1:0-3417 GCA_036736065.1 Ilumatobacteraceae bacterium | reverse complement strand
ACAGCCATCGACCGCGTCACCACCGTGACCCGGCTCGAACCCTGACCCGAGCCGACCTGCCGCTCTGGACGGTCGTCGCCTGCGACGCAACTCGACATGACGACACGCTCGATCGACGTCATGAGCGATCGCCACCCCTTCGACGTCCCGGTTCCTCGCAGTGGTGCCGCTGTCGCTGGAGGAGGCATTTCTGGTGTTGGAGGCGATCGCGGACGCTCGCCTGCACCTACAAGAACGGGGGGCTGTTGCTGGGCTGCAGGACGAACTGGTGATGCGCGGCGGTGATCAGCGGGGCGGTTGTTTGACGATGATGTCGCCTGTGCTGATCCGGCCTGCTCTCACGACCTTGGCGCAGATGCCCCGCAACTGCTGTTGCTTCCCGGTTGCCCCGTTGATCCAACGATGCGCAGCCAGCCCGAATCGGTGAGTGAACTTCGCGCAACCGGTGTGCGGTTTGGCAGTGACCTCGATGATGGCCGTGCCGATCTGCAACCGAGTGCCTGCTGGGACGTTCGCAGGCGACAGGTCCAGGTCGACGAACAACTGGTCACCGGCAAGGGGCACGCGTGAGTCGTCGCCGGCGACGAGGCGAGCGCATCGGATGTTCATGATGTTCAGCTGAGCATCGAGTTCGGCCGCGCCGTCAGGTGTCGACCGACTTCCTCGCTCCAACCAGTTGTCTCCGACCAGACCGACCACCGTGTCGAGTTCGGCGCTGTCGAGCACTTCGCGTTCACCGATGGCCGGTCGACGAACGATCATCTCGAGCTGCCCGTGGTCGGTCGGTGACCGGTGCACTTCGCGAAGCCAGGCGTCAGGGTCGGGCACACGGTGCGTGTCGTGCGTCTTCCCGTCTGTCCAGTAGCGGGCCATCAGCTCACGGCTCCACTCGGGCTGCAGCACGTCACCACGTGGGCCGAACTCGGCCATGTAGGGCTTGATGTCGAGCACCGGTGTGCCGTCGATCGCGTCGAGCCCACGCACCTCCACGAGTCCGCCGGGGCGGACCGCCATCAGCTCGCACACCGTCACGCCGAGCCGGTTCGGCCGGTCCTTGGCTCGCTGGGCCAGGATGCCAACGAGCGGCCATGACGTGTTGCCGCGCGGATGCCGGCTGGCCCGCGCAACCCGTTCAGGGTCGACTCGGTCGAAGACGAACACCACCTCGACATGAGAGAACGACCGCAGTCCTGCCGTGGCCGACTCGTCGACAATGTTCAGGTCCAGTCGAATCGTGCTGTTGACACGGTCCCAGTCATCGTCCGTGGCCTCGGTGCGATCGTTGCGCACCTCACCTATCGGAACCATCTCGAAGGCCATCGACACAGTCTGGCTCCACACGTCATCGACCGGGAACCTTGACCGACGAGGAAGGAGGCGGCGGCGTCAGCGGCGCGCCAGATCAGCCGCTCGGCACTGCTGGAAATCGGGAGTCGAAGCCGGTGCAGATTCGCGAAAATCAGGCACATGACGGCGATCTACCGGCCTGACGGCGAACTGTGCGGCTTCATCCGACCCCGTGCAGACGGCTGGGAAGCACTCACGGTGTTCGGTGCCGTGATCGAACGGTTCTCTACTCAGCCTGAAGCGAAGGCCTTCGTCGGTGACAAGGCGCTCGCTGCGCTCGCCGAGCGTTGGCTGTTGGAGCGCCCCGGCCATGAGGAGCACGTCGTGTGCATCCAGGAAGCTGCACCGGATGGCGTGACCGTCGCGCTCGACTACTACTCGATGCCGGGAGTGCCGACCCTGAGGATCGGCCGCGACCAGATCGACAGCGGTGAAGTCGTCCTTCGCCTGATGCGACGCCGCGAACGCTCGCCAGCCCCGAGCTTCCGCTCTGCTCGGTCTCGGCCCGCGACGACTCTCGCGCCGCAGCGTTCAGTCGGCCGGTTCGTACCTGTAGACACTTGTATGGCTGTGCTGATCAGAAATCGCGGCCGTTGCTGCTGTCGTCATCGGCGGTGAGCCGAATGACGTCGGCAACGTCCTGGGGCCGGCCACTGGCGCGCTTGTTGGCGATCAAGTCGTCGCGGCCGATGAACGGCACCACGACGCCCCCAAGCACGACCTCGATGTGACGCGACCAGGCCGACTCGAAGTCCACCCCGGAAATGCCAGTGAGCAGATCGATCCGATATGGCGGATACCCCAACTGCACGACACAGTCCGGCGACGTCAGATCGTCGTGCTCGATACCGACGCCTCCGAATCCGAACTCATCGAGAGCGGCCAGCAGGCGATGGGCATTCGCCGCGTCAGTCCAGATCCAGGCATCGAGGTCACCGGTCGCTCTCGGGAGGCCGTGCGCTGCCAGCGCATAGCCCCCGACGATCATGTAGCGGACATCATGCCGAGCGAGCAACGCGACAAACTCGCTGAAGTCCCGGTCGAACTCCATCGTTCCCCCCATACATCCGGCGCCGCAACACCTCGACCGCCGCGACCCGCTCCTCGACCGAGACCCCAGCCCAGTACACGACCTCGTCGACCTGGTCGCGCACGGCCGACTTCCTCACCACCGGCACCATCGAACCCGAGGCACGAGAGGAAGCATCCATAGAGTAAATCTACCGCTCACGTGTCGACCTCTCCCCGCCCCCGTGCCGGAGGCTGCCCCTGATCGTTGGTCGGGCGCGCTTGCCACGCGCACCCAGACCGGGCACCATTCACCCACTGCTGCGATGCCGAGACAGGCAATCGAGTTGACTCCGAGCTGCCGCTCGGCGCGGTCTCGGCCCGCGCCGCGGCCCGGACTGCAGCGTTCAGTCGGCCGAGTCGTACCTGTAGACGTTTGTCTCACTTTGCTGATTGGAAACCGCTGGCACCATCGGGGCGGAGATGACGGACCAACTCGGGCACAGAGACGGTGGCAATCTGCCACACCTGGTCGATGTCAATGCGGTGGTAGTGGTGGGCGAGGAGGATCCGCAAGGCACCGACAGCGACGACCAGCGCGAGCTCGTCGGCCGCCTCGAGGATGTCGGCGACGCGCTCGTCGTCGCTGCGACTCACAGCGGGACGGCCTCGCGGCGGATGTGATCGTCGCGATCCTTCAATCCGCCAACAGAGATCACGTCGACGGGAACACCCAGCAGCACCTCGAGCTCCTCGCTCAGATGCAGCAGATCGAACAATGAACTGCCAGCCTCTAACTCCACCATGAAGTCGATGTCACTCGTCGCCGACTCCTCACCACGAGCCACCGACCCGAACACCGCAACCGAACGGCCGCGATGCCGACGAACGACCGCGCGAATCTCGGCCCGCTTCGCCTCGACGAGCTCCAGGCGCGCACCCATGCACCCGAGGCTACCGCTGCGCAGCCATGCGCTCCGGCCGAGAACACCCGAGTCCGCCTGACGAACCTCGACAGCCGACGAGGACAACTTGCCAAGAGCGCCCATACCGGGCATTACG
>DAINND010000356.1:0-3418 GCA_036736065.1 Ilumatobacteraceae bacterium | reverse complement strand
GCTCGGGCGTGCGGCCGGCCGACTGCCAGGCGATCGCCCACTGGCTCCACTCGGCGAGGCCGACCTCGGCAGCCACGGCCTGCGCGGTGGCGCGCAGCTCGCTCGGATAGGGGTCACCCGCGTCGATGATCCGCTGCGGCAGCGAATGCGCCGTGAACAGCACCTTGGTGTCCGCAGGCATCGTCGCCAGCCGGGCGCGCAGGTCGTCGGCGAGGAACGCGATGTAGGCGGGCTCGGTGGCCCAGCTGTCGACCCCGACCACCTCGATGCCGTGCGGCTCGGCAGCAGCACGCGCCCGCCCGAGGTACTGGCCGATCGAGTAGCTCGAGTAGTGGGGGGCCAGCACCAACCCGACGATGCGCCGCAGGCCGGCGGCGGCGACTTCGGCAACGGCCTGCTCGATCATCGGGGCTGCGTGCTTCAGCCCGAGCGTCACCCAGTACTCACCGGGCGCGATCGCGTCGAGGGCGGCCTGCAGGCCGTCGCGCTGGGCCTCGGTGCGCGCGGCGAGCGGCGAGAGCATGTCGCTGCCGGGCGGGGCGATCGCCTCGTACCGCTCGATCAGCTCGGCGAGAGCCTCGTCCGTCGGGGGTCGGCCCCGCCGGATGTCGGTGTAGTAGGGGAGGATCTCGTCGCGCGTGCGCGGTGTGCCGTAGGCCATCAGGACGACGGCAGTGTGGGCGGTGGTGGGGGTGCTCATCGGCGGGTGCTCTCGTGGACGTGGGCGACGACGGCCTCCAGCACACCGGGGTCGGTGTCGGGTTGCACGCCGTGGCCGAGGTTGAAGATGTGGCCGGGGTGGCGGCTGCCATCGGCGCGGTGGTTGTCGGCGAGGACTGCGTCGGCCCCGGCCAGGGCGGTCGCGGTGCCGGCCAGCACCAGGGCGGGGTCGAGGTTGCCCTGCACCACCAGGTCGGGCCCCATCCGGGTGCGGGCCGCCGAGATCGGCGTTCGCCAGTCGAGGCCGAGCACCGGCCTGCTGCTCGGATGGTGCGCCGCCGCGGCGTACATCGGCTCGAGCAGGTGGTCGCAGCCGATCCCGAAGTGCACACCCGGGGTGCCGGGGTGGAGCTCGGCCAGGCGCCCGAACACCTCGCGGGAGTGTGGTGCCACGAAGCGGTCGTAGTCGGTGCGGCTGAGCGCCCCCGCCCACGAGTCGAACAGCTGGAATGCCCGAGCGCCGGCGGTCAGCTGCGCGTCGATGAAGGCGACCGAGTGCTGCACCAACCGCTCCATGACGGCGTGCCACAGCACTGGCTCGGTGTGCATCAGCCGCTTGGTGTGCTGATAGGTGCGCGACGGGCGCCCCTCGACCAGGTAGCTCGCCACGGTGAACGGCGCTCCGGCGAAGGCGAGGAGCGGCACCTCGGCGGGCAGCTCACGGGCGAGCAGCGCCACGGTGTCGATGACGTAGCGGACGTCGTCGCGCTCGAGCGGGCGCAGGCGGGTGAGGTCGTCGGCCCCCCGAAGCGGGGTGTCGGCCACCGGGCCGGTGCCCGGGGCGACATCGATGCCGTAGCCCACGGCGTGGGCGGGCACGACGATGTCGCTGTAGAGCACCGCGGCGTCGACCCCGTAGCGGCGCACCGGCTGGAGGGTGATCTCGGCGGCGAGGGAGGGCTGCTTGATCGCGTCGAGGATGCTGCCCGGGCCGCGCACGGCGCGGTACTCGGTCAGGCTGCGACCCTCCTGGCGCATGAACCAGACAGGGGTGTGGCGGGCCTCGAGACCCAGGGCCGCGGCGAGGAAGGGAGCGTCGGAAGCCATTCCCCGGGCACGCTACCGGGAGTCGTGTCAAGAGTTCTTCAAGGCGCTCACGTTGGCGGTCGGGGGTGCCGAACGGATGAGCCGTGAAGTCGATCAGCCTGGCCAGGAAGCGGAACGCGGCGGTGTCGCCCCAGTCGGCGTCGTCGTCGGAGCCCGGTGTCACCGGACCTGGTCGATCTGCATGGTCGGGCCATCCGGTGGTGGCCAAGGTGCTGCGGGTCGGCGTCTATCTGGTGCCGTTCGTGCTGTCGGTGGTGGCTGCGTTCGTGCTGTCGTTGGTGGTGCCGCCAGCACCGAACATCGCCGTGGCGGTGCTGCGGATCGCGGGGATCGCCGCAATCACGACGGTGATCATGCGCCTGGCGGACTCGATGCTGCGACGGTTGCTGCCGTTGGCGGCGTTGCTGGATCTGACGTTGATGTTCCCGGACCAGGCACCGTCGCGGTTGAAGGTGGCGTTGCGCGCGTCGTCGACGACGGAGCTCGAGACGTTGCTGAAGCGGTATCGCGAGACGGGCTCGCACGAGCCGGCCAAGGCGGCCGAGCGTCTGTTGGAGCTGGTTGCAGCGTTGAGTCGGCACGATCGGTTGACTCGTGGCCATTCGGAGCGTGTCCGCGCCTACACGCAGATGATCGGCAAGGAGATGGGGCTGTCGGGTGTCGAGCTCGACCGGTTGCGGTGGGGTGGGTTGATCCACGACATCGGCAAGCTGTTGATCCCCGAGGAGATCCTGAACAAGACGACGTCGTTGACGGCGGAGGAGTTCGAGATCATCAAGATGCACCCCGACTTCGGGTTCGAGTTGGCCGCGCCGCTGGCGGGTTGGTTGGGCGAGGGTGTGCTCGCGGTGTCGCAGCACCATGAGAAGTGGGATGGCTCGGGGTATCCGCGGGGCCTGCGCGGCACGGAGATCTCGCTCGCGGCACGGATCGTGGCAGTGGCCGACGTGTTCGACGTGATGACGTCGGCACGGTCCTACAAGAAGGCCCGTCCGGCGTCCGAGGCGCGCATGGAACTGGCCCGCTGCGCCGGCAGCCACTTCGATCCGGCGGTCGTGCGGGCGTTCCTGTCGTTGTCGTTGGGCGGGCTTCGTCGGGTGATGGGCCCGTTGTCGCTGTTCGCCCAGTTCACATTGTTCCCGCAGTCCGCGCTGGCGCAGACGTCGGGTGGCTCGACCGGCGGGTCGGCGTCGATGGGAGGCGGCGCGTCGGGGAGCGCATCGACCGGGGCGATGTCGTCGGCGGGATCGCTCAGCTCGCTGTCGGGCACCGCGGGTGCGGTCACGTCGGGTGCGGGTGCGTCGACCGCAGCGGTGGGTGCCGGAGCGGCGGCGTCCGCGGCCGGGGCAGCGTCGGAGACGGCGGCGGTGTCCGCGACGGCGCCGGCGGCGGTGTACGCGACGGCGGCGGCGGCGGTGTCCGCGACGGCGGGCAGCTCACCGCTGGCCAGCCTCGCAGCGACCGCTGCGTCCGCCGGGGCGAGCCTCACCAGTGCGGTCGGGCTGAGCGCCGTGGCCGGGCTGGCAGCCACCAGCGTCGGCTCGATCGCGTCCGCCTCCCCGATCGTCGACCGGACCCCCTCCGACCCGGTCCGCATCGACGCCCCTGCGGCCATCGGCACGGCGCCCGCTCCCTTCGCCGCGATCTGCCC
>DAINND010000355.1:0-3447 GCA_036736065.1 Ilumatobacteraceae bacterium | reverse complement strand
GCCTGGCCGAACTTCTCGTCGTCGATGCCGACCACGAGGCAGTCCTGCACGCCGGCGACCCGCTTGACGGCCTCCTCCACCTCTTCGGGGTAGACCTTCTCGCCGCCGGTGTTGATCACCTGGCTGCCGCGACCGAGCAGGATCAGCGAGCCGTCCTCGGCGACCATCGCCAGGTCGCCGGGGAACGAGTAGCGCTGGCCGTTGATGACACGGAACGTGCGCGCCGACTTCTCGGGGTCCTTGAAGTAGCCGAGCGGGACGTTGCCGCCCGCGGCCACCATGCCGATCTCGCCCGAGCCGGGCTGGACTTCGCGGTCGTCGTCGGTGAACACCTTGGTGGTGGGCATCTGGCTGAACTTCGCGGTCGCCGGCGGCAGGCCCTTCATGGTGATGGCCATGCCCATCGAGCCCTCGGTCGAGCCGATCGCGTCGAGCAGGACGACCTGCTCGATCCGGTCGAGCAGCTGCTCTTTCACCTCTGCGGTCCACATCACACCCGAGGAGATGATCATCTTGAGCGACGACGTGACGTAGGGGCGGCCCGATGCCGTGGCGGCGTCGAGGGCGCGGATGATCGGCTTGGCGAAGGCGTCACCGACGATCGTGAGGTTGGTGACCGCCTCGGCCTCGACGGTGCGCAGCACTTCGTCGGCGTCGAGTGAGCGGTTCTCGAGGGTGACCACCATGCCGCCGGCGAGATGGGGGATGAACGCTCCGAGCCACACCCCGGTGCCGTGCATGAGCGGTGCGCACGGGATGGAGATGAGCCGGTTGTTGGCCTCGACGGCCCCCTTCACCAGGCCGGCGATCTCGCTCGCGTCGCTCGGCGCTGCCAGGCCGAGGAGCGGGAAGCCCGACGTCACGAAGCCGCCGGTCATGCCACCCATCGCGTACATGACGCCCTTGGGCATGCCGGTGGTGCCGCCGGTGTAGAGCATGTAGACGTCGCTCTCGTCGCGCGTGAGGCGCGGCATCGGGTCGTGCGCAGCGAGGAGCGACTCGTAGGCGACCGCACCGGGCACCTGCCCGGCGCCACCGTCGTCGACCTCGACGAGCAGCTTGAGCTTCGGCAGCCGGTCGATGACGCGGGCGACGCGCTCACCGAGCGACGAGTGGAACACGAGGGCCTCCGCGTCGCTGTTGTCGAGCAGGTACCACAGCTCCTCGTCGAGGTAGCGGTAGTTGACGTTCACCGGCACGCCGCGCATCTTGAAGCCGCCGAACTGGGCCTCGAGGTACTCGTTGCCGTTGTAGAGGTAGAGGCCGATCTTCGAGTCGGGCCGCAGGCCGGCTGCGGTGTAGGCCGCGGCCATGCGTGCGGCCCGGTCGTCGTACTCCGACCAGCTGCGTCGAACCGAACCGTTGACCAAGGCGGTCTGGTCACCGATCGCGTCGGCGATCGACTCCCAGACGGAAGCGAAGTGCATCTCCATGGCCGGATGGTAGGACGGAAGCTGTGACTGCGGCCACACGTGCGCCGGAGATTGTCGGAACCACGTTTCTGGTGATGGTCGACCGAACTCGCCGGCCGATGGGGTCAGCCGAGCGGGCTGCCGTACATCTCGCCGAGCGGGTCGCTGATCAGCTCGAGCCGTTCACCGTCGGGGCCGCGGAAGTAGAGCGACGAGCCGTCGACGTGGGCGTAGTCGATCCCTGCTGCGTCGAAGCGTCCCTTGAGGCGCTCCCATGTGGCGCGCTCGACGGAGATGGCGAGGTGGTGGTGCCCGCCGAGCACCTCTGCGTAGGGCCCGAGGTCGAGGCCCGGCAGGTCGAAGAAGGCGAGGGTGTTGCCATGGCCGATGTCGAAGAAGAAGTGTGTCGACCCGGCGTAGTCGCGGTTCTCGAACATCTCGACGAGGGGGAAGCCGAGCAGGCCGGCGTAGAACTCGACGGTGCGCTCGACGTCACTGCTGATGAGCGCGACGTGGTGCACACCGCGTGCCGTGCTCGGCGGTCGTTCGCCGCGCGGCAGGAGGTGGCGGCCGGCGATCTCGGCCCGTCGTGCATCGAGTGCGGCGCGGCGGGTGGCGTCGACGCCGTGCGGCTCGCTCATGCCGTGGCCCACACGAGGAGCTCGGTGCCGTCGGTCGTGGCGGCGAAGGTGCGCTCGCCGGCCACGGTGAGCCGGGCGGCATCGCCCTGGTCGAGTGGGCCGGCGCCGTCGAGCTCGCCCGCTCCGAGGGCGATGAATACGTGCACGTGGGCGGCGGCGGGCACCACGACCCGCCCGCCGGTCGACAGCCGCGCGCCCCACAGCACGGCGTCGCGCTGGTGGATGGCGACGGCGCCGGGGTGGCCCTGGCCCGAGGCGATGGGCACCAGCGACCCGGTGGCGAGCTCGGTGTTGAGGTCGCGCTGCTCGTAGCCCGGGTCGACCCCGGCGGTGTCGGGCAGCACCCACATCTGCACGAAGTGGACCGGCTCGTCGGGGCTCGCGTTCATCTCACTGTGGCGGATGCCGCGCCCGGCCGACATCCGTTGGGCCAGGCCGGGGTAGAGGATCCCGTGGTTGCCCTCGCTGTCGCGGTGCTCGAGCCGTCCCGAGAGCACCCAGGTGACGATCTCCATGTCGCGGTGGCCATGGGTGCCGAAGCCAGCGCCAGGAGCGACTCGGTCGTCGTTGTTGACGAGCAGCAGCCCGTGGCCCTGGTGGTGGGGGGACCAGTGGTGCCCGAAGTTGAACGAGTGCTTCGAGTCGAGCCAGCCGGCATCGGTGACGAAGCGCTCGGCGGCCCGGTGCACGACGATCGAGGTCGGGGCGGAGGCGGTGAGGGGGCTCATGGCTGTGACAACATGCTTGTCGTCGCAACTATTCCGTGAGCGGGGCCCGGGCCGATGTCGACAGGCCGGCTCGGTGCAGGTCGCGCAGGTGCGTGGCGCCCAGCCCGGCGAGCGACGGGAGATGGTGATGGCCGATCTCGCGCGGCACGACGACGACGTGGGGGATCGCCACCACGATGCACCCGGCCGCCTGGGCCGAGCGGGCGCCGGTCGGTGAGTCCTCGAGCGCGAGGCAGGCTCGCGGGTCGACGCCGAGCCGGGCCGCGCCCGTGAGGTACGGCTCGGGATGTGGCTTGCCGTGGGTGACGGCGTCGCCGGCCACGACCGCCGTGAACGACCCGGCGGGCAGCACGTCCATCAAGGCGTCGGTGAAGCGCCGCCACGACATCGTGACGAGCGCGCTGGGGATGCCGGCGGTGACGAGATCGGCGAGCAGCTCGCGGGCACCGGGCCGCCACGGCACCTCGCGGCGGAAGCGCTCGATCACTCCGTCGAGCAGCAGGTTGACGATGTCGTCGATCGGCAGGTCGACCGCACCGTGCTCGGCGATGTAGCGCGCCGAGTCGCGCAGGTCCTTGCCCACCAACGCGTGGGCGTGGTCGGTGGTCCACCCGCCGTTGCCGTGCTCGGCGACGATCTCGTGCTCGCGCTCGATCCAGTAGGGCT
>DAINND010000354.1:0-3449 GCA_036736065.1 Ilumatobacteraceae bacterium | reverse complement strand
CGGCCGGCTCGATGGAGGTCGGCAGCTACGCCCACCGCCCGAGCCTGATGCGCCCCGACGACATCCCCTCCATCGAAGCCTCCGCGCTGACCCCGACCGAGCTGCCGCTCACGTACGACGACTTCGACCCGCAGCTCGAGCAGGCGATCGAGCTCATGGAGATGCTCGGCGACGCCGAGATCAAGTACGCGATCAACGGCCTGCTGAGCCTCACGCCCGACGCCAACCCGGTGCTCGGCGAGACGGTCGAGGTGCGCAACCTGTGGAGCGCAGCGGCGGTGTGGATCAAGGAGGGCCCGGGCATCGCCCAACTCGTCGCCGAGTGGATGACCTACGGATACCCGCACATGTGCGACCCGCACGGGAGCGACATCTCCCGCTTCTACCCGCACGAGAAGACCGAGTGGCACATCAACGCGCGTTGCAGCGAGCACTTCAACAAGACCTACGGCATCACCCACCCGCGCGAGCAGTGGGCCAGCCAGCGGGGCATGCGCCGCAGCCCCTTCTACGCCCGCGAGGAGGCCCTCGGCGCCACCTTCTTCGACGCCCGCGGTTGGGAGCGCCCTCAGTGGTACTCCTCGAACGAGAAGCTGATGGCCAAGTTCCCCGACGCCTGTGCACCGCGGACCCATGAGTGGGATAGTCGCTGGTGGCACCCGGTCATCAACGCCGAGCACCTGCAGATGCGCACGAGCGTCGGGATGGTCGACCTCACTGCGTTCAACGAGTTCGACGTCGAGGGCCCGAAGGCGATGGAGTTCCTCCAGTGGGTCTGCGTCAACAACGTCGACGTGCCGGTGGGGCGCAGCGTCTACACGCCGTTGCTCACCGAGCACGGAGGGTTCCGCAGCGACCTGACGATCCAGCGACTCGGCGAGCGCCACTTCCGCGTGATCACCGGCGCCTTCGACGGCGGGCGCGACAACTACTGGTTCACCAAGTGCCTCGAGGTCTTCACCAGCGAGCACGGCGTTGGCTCGTGCACCTTCACCGACCGCTCGCAGGGCAGCTGCACGATCGGCGTCTGGGGCCCGAACGCCGCGGCGACGATGGCCAAGATCGTCACCGACCACACCACGGCGCCCTACGACCTGAGCCAGGACGGCTTCCCCTACGGAGCGGTGCGCGAGGTCTACATCGACGGCGTCCCCGCCACGATGTTCCGCATCAGCTACGTCGGCGAGAACGGGTGGGAGATCTACACCCGGATGGAGCACGGCCTGAAGCTCTGGGACGCCATCTGGGCTGCTGGTCAGGAGTTCGAGATCATCCCGGTCGGCATCGGCGTCTACGCCGTCACCGGCCGCATCGAGAAGGGCTACCGCCTGATGGGCGCCGAGCTCGAGAGCGAGTACACCCCCGTCGAGGCCGGCCTGGCACGACCCAAGGTGAAGACGGCCGACTTCATCGGCAAGGCCGCCTACCTCGCAGCCCGCGAGGAGGGCCCGGCGGCGAGCATGTGCACCCTGTCCATGGACAGCCAGCGCTGCGCCGAGGGGTACGACCGCTTCCCGACCGGGGGCAACGAGCCCATCCTCACCCTCGACGGTTCCCGGATCGTCGACGCCAAGGGCCGCGTCTCGCGGGTGACCACCGCTGGTTCGGCGCCCTCGCTCGGCACATACCTGCTCATGGCCTACCTCCCGCCGGAGCACGCCGTGGAGGGCACCAAGCTCCAGGTGATGTACATGAACGAGTGCTACCCGGTCACGGTCGCACGAGTCGGATCGAAGCCCCTGTTCGACCCCGACGACAGCCGGATGAAGAGCTGAGATGCGTGTCCTCGTCTGCGTCAAGCGCGTCCCTGCACCGGGAGCCAAGATCAACATCACTGCCGACGGCCTTGCGGTCGACACGGCCTATCTGGCGTTCACCACGAGCCCGCACGAGGAGTGCGCCGTCGAAGAGGCGGTGCAGCTCGTCGAGCGCCACGGCGGCGACTCCACCGTGCTCACCCTCGGGCCTGCCGAAGCGGACGAGCAGCTCCGGTATGCGGCCAGCCTCGGCGTGACCAAGGCCGTCCTGCTGCCGACCGATGGCGGCGACTGGGACCCGCAACGCACTGCTCGCGCCCTGACGGAGGCGATCCTGTCCATCGAGGCGACCGACGGAGCGGTCGACCTGATCCTGTTCGGCAACGAGTCGGCCGACTCGGGAGGGTTCCAGGTGGGGGTGCGCGTTGCCCGAGCGCTCGCACGACCGGTCGTCAACGGCATCAAGGGCATCGACGTCGGCGATGGCGTCGTCAGCGCCAAGCGTGAGGCCGAGGCAGGGATGGAGGTCTACGAGCTCCCCATGCCTGCGGTGCTCGGGGTCAAGGAGGGCATCAACCTGCCGCGCTATCCGACGCTGAAGGGCCGGCTCGCCTCCAAGAAGGTCGACGTCGGCCACCTCGAGCCCATCGCGGAGCCGGGAGGGCAGTCACTCGTCACGCTGGCGCGTCCGGCCGAGCAGGTGAGCAGCACGGTCATCCTCGGGTCCGGCCCCGAGGCGGCACCTGCAGTCGTCGACCTGCTCGAGGAGCTCGGAGTGCTGAAGTGAAGGTCCTCGTTGTCATCGAGCACGACCGGGGCGTGCTCGCCAGTGCGTCGCTCGAGGCGCTCACTGCGGCCCGTTCGCTCGGGTCGGTGCACGCCGTGACCATTGGCGCCGCGGCCGACCCGCTCGCCGCCGTGCTCGCTGAGCATGGCGCAACCGTGGTCCACCAGGTCCATCACGAGCTGCTGAGCGACTACGGGCCAGAGGCCTGGGGGGACTCGCTCGCGCAGCTGGTCTGGGCGAGCGATCCACAGGTGGTCCTGGCCTGCGGCACCGATCGCGGCAACGAGGTGATGGCCCATCTGGCTGCGATCACCGACCTACCGTTCGTCGCCAACTGCGTCGAGATCACGCCGTCCGACGGCCCGTGGTCGATCACCCGTGTCCGCTGGGGTGGCTCTCTGCTCGAGCAGTGCACGGTGAGCGCAGGACGCATGTTGCTCTCCGTGGCCCACCACGCCGTCGAGGCGTCACCCGCTCCTGTCGAGAGCTCCGCCGTGTCGTTCACCCCGGAGCTCTCGCCGACGAGCGCGCGCAGCATGGTGCGCACCAGGGTGGAGCGCGCTGCCGGTGTCACGTTGGCCACGGCGCCCGTCGTCGTCGGCGGCGGACGCGGGGGCGGCTCCCCGGAGGGATTCGGCCCGGTGGAGGAGCGCGCCGGGCTGCTCGGTGGTGTCGTCGGCTGTTCCCGCGCCGTCACCAACAACGGCTGGCGCAACCACACCGACCAGGTCGGCCAGACGGGCACACGGATCGCCCCGGACCTCTACTTCGCCTGCGGCATCTCCGGCGCCATCCAGCACTGGGTCGGGGCCATGGCGTCGAAGAAGATCCTCGCGATCAACACCGACCGCGAGGCCAACATGGTCGCGAAGGCCGACTACGCAGTGATCGGCGACCTGCATCAG
>DAINND010000353.1:0-3463 GCA_036736065.1 Ilumatobacteraceae bacterium | reverse complement strand
CGCCGCCGGCAACGAACGGCGCCTCACCGCATTCGCCGCCGCAGCGCCGGGGGCGCCCGCAGCCGCACCTGCCGCAGCCGCGCCCGGCGTCGACATGCGCCGCCTCCAGCTGCGCACCGCCGAGGGCTGGCCGCTCGACGCCTGGTTCGCCGCCCCCGCCGGCGCGATCGACGCCAACGACGCCAGCACCGGGAGCCCGCTGCCCACCGTGCTCGTCATCCACGGCGGCCCGCACTACGCATACGGCGAGATGTTCTCCATCGACGTCCACGAGCTGTGCGCCGCGGGCTACGCCGTCGTCTACGCCAACCCGCGTGGCTCCATGGGCTGCGGCGCCGAGTTCGCCCGCGCCTGCCACGGCGACTGGGCCCACGGCCCCGCCGGCGACCTGCTCGCAGTGGTCGACCACGTCGTCGCCCTGGGCTGGGCCGACCCGCAGCGCCTCGCCGTCAGCGGCATGTCGTACGGCGGCTACATGTCGGCATGGCTGGCCGCCACCACCACCCGCTTCCGCGCCGCGGTGATCGAGAACCCCGTCACCGACCTCGCATCGATGTGGGCCACCAGCGACATCGGCATCACCTTCTTCGAAGGCAACTTCGGCGGCGCCCCGCACCAGCTGCCCGACGTCTACCGCGAGCAGTCGCCGCTGTGGCACGCCCACGAGTGCCGCACCCCATGCCTGTGGGTGGTCGGCGACAGCGATCGCCGCTGCCCGCCCAGCCAGGCGTGGGGCATGCACCGCGTGCTGTGCGCCGTGGGCACACCGAGCGAGGTGGTGGTGCTGCCCGGCTGCGGCCACGAGGGCAGCACCTACGGACCACCGGCAGCCCGCCTTGCTCAGAATTCGGCGATGGTCGAGTGGCTGCAGCGCTGGCTCTGAGCGGCCGGCGAGCCACGGCGGCACTGCCGGCGACGCGCAGCGGCTCGGCTCAGGCCCCGGCGAACAGCGGCGACGAGATCAGGTAGTCGGCCGTCGAACGGTTCGACGCCGTGGGGGTGTTGTAGACGACGGCGATGCGCAACAGCGCCCGCACATCGGGGTCGTGCGGCTGCGGCTCGAGCGGATCCCAGAAGAACACCAGCAGGTCGATCTGGCCCTCGCAGATCATGGCGCCGAGCTGCATGTCGCCACCGAGCGGGCCGCTGTGCAGCCGCTTCACATTCAGCCCCACCTTCTCGCGCAGCAGCGCTCCGGTGGTGCCCGTGGCGACCAGGTCGTGCTCGGACAACGTCCCCCGGTTGAACGTGGCCCACTCGATGAGGTCGGCCTTCTTGTGATCGTGCGCCACCAGGGCGATCTGCCGCCGAACGGGTGTGGTCATCGCTGCTCCTCCACTCCCGCTCAACGTACCGTGCGACACCCGACCACCAGCCGTCCCGCACACAGTCTTCGCCCGCCGTTCGCGTTGCGATTGCGCAGGCTCACCCGGCCTCGTCGACGCACCACACATCGGCGTCGACGCGCACGAACGCCTCCGCCCAGTCCGGGCAGAACTCGGGGGCCGTGGTGCGCAGCACGATGCGGCCGGCGTTGGCCGCGCCGCAGTCGACCGGCACCACCAGCTCGCCGGTGCTGATGCACGCCCCGATCGCCCACTGGACGAACAGCGTCGTGGGCGGGCCGGTGGGCGTCGTGGGCACAGCGGTCGACGACGGCGCCGGGTCCGCAGCCGGCCGATCGTTGCCTGTGGCCAGCACCACCACCACGGTCACGATCACCAACAGCAGCAGCACCCCGACGATCGTGCCCACCACGAACCGCACCGCCGCGGGCGACGGCGGCTCGGGCACGTGAGCAGGCCGCGGGCTGGACCCCGAACCGGGCGGGGGCGTCGCGGGCGCGGCCGCGCCGACAGCCGCACCGGCAGGCCGCTGCAACACGGCGAGCACCGCACGTCGGGCCTCGTTCAGCTCGGCCATCGCGGTCGTCAGCCGGGCACGTTCGGCATCGTCGGCGTCGGGGTGGCCGTCGGGATGGAGCTGCCTGGCCAACAGCCGCCAACGCTCGTCCACCTGCTCCACCGTCGCATCACGCGCGACACCCAGCACCTCGAACGGATCCACCACGACCGGTCTACCGCCAGGACCGGGTCACCAACGCGCGAGCGGCACGTGGGCGTGGATCGTCTCGTCCTTGGTGATCAGGTCGCAGGCCGCCACGGTGGCGTCGGCCACGATCAGGCGGTCGAACGGATCACGAGTCCACGACAGTGGCGTCGCCGCGTTCACCACCGTGTGCATCGGGACCGCCGAGAGCTGCAGCCCGACGCGCTCGCGGAGGTCGCCGATGATGTCGGCCCCACCGACCGTCAGCCGCCCGATCTCGTGCAGGTAGGTGAGCTCGAGCTGCACCATCGGCGACACGACGAGATCGTGCGATTCGAGCGCCTCGATGGCCACGGGGCTCAGCCGCTCGACCTCACCGGTGTACAGCCAGACGACGACATGGGAGTCGAGCCGGATCACGCCCGCCATTCGCCGGACCAATCGAGGTGCACCAGATCGTCGCTGTCGCCGACCACAACATCCGGACGCCGCACCAGCTTGCCCATGCGGGTGGGCGGCTCGTCGGCCACGATCCGCAGCCGCCGGCCGTTGCGCTCGATCGCCACCGGTTCGCCAGTGGCGAGGACGTCGTCGAGCACGCGATAGATGTCCTCGCGGAGCTTGGACGCAGTCAGGATCCTCATGGGCGCAGTTTAGGGCGTACGAGACTGCTAGCAACGTACGTACGTCTTGTCGGCTCGTACGCCGCGCACCCCGCAGCCCACGTCGGCGGCAGCGCACTGCGACGTCAGTCGACCCGGAGATCCAGCGCTCCCGTGACCGCGTCGCCCTGACGGCGTCGCACATCGTTCGGATACTGCGCCATCGTCAACCCACCGACGATGCGGATCGGGGCACCGTCACCCACAGGCTCGTCACCATCACCCAGCGGCACCGCATCGAGATGCAGCATGGCACCCGGCGGCGCCAGCGGATGATCGACCACCAGGTTCACGTGCCCGGCCACCATCGTCGGCTGCACATGCGGCATCACCACATCGGCCGTCGCACCGGCCACCGTCAGCCGGATCCGCTCGCCACCCGCATCGAACACCACCGGCAGCTCATCCACCCCGAGCCGCAACACCCCCACCCACCGGCGCCGCATCGACGCATGGGCCGCTCCCACCGCCCACGGCTGTTGCGGCGAAGGCGGCGCGTAGCCCGGCACCATCTCGGCCAGCACCACACCCACCGCCTCGGCCAGCCGATCGGTCTCGATGTTGGCCAGGCCCGCCACCACCAACCCGAGCGACGGCACCACCACCAGATGCGCCCCCACGCCACCCATGCGCCCACCGTGGATGAGCACCCGGTGGCCGTCGTAGTGGCGGGTGACCCACCCGAGCGCGTAGGCGGCACCGTCGGGCTGCAGCGGCGCAGCCGGTTCGGCCAGCACATCGTGGGTGGCGGG
>DAINND010000352.1:0-3467 GCA_036736065.1 Ilumatobacteraceae bacterium | reverse complement strand
GGCACCCGGACGGAACGCCCCGGATGGTCCGCCAGACGATCGCAGAGACTCCGCCGGTGATCGCTCGGTACAACGTCTGGATCCGGGCCTCCGCGCTGCACAAGAAGCAAGGCGATGCCCAACGTCCAGGATGTCCGTGAACTGCGCTTTCGTGGGCTGCAGTTGTCCGCAGCGCCCAGGTTTTCCGCCCGTTCCGAATGGATTGCAGAGCGCGCTCTACTGCGCATCACGCCGTCGAGCCCTCGCGGCCGTCCGCTGACCGAGCAACGATCTTGGGACTGGGCGATCCTGAATCGATCGTGTGATGCCACACGTTGCCGACAGGCACCACGATCGTGCCGTCGATCTCGATCTCGGTGACCTCGTCGGGGACGATGCCGACGAGCTCGATCGGACCGTCGCCATCCCGGAACGCGCCGTACGCGACGCCGGTGGTGATCAGGGTGAGCCCGACACATCCCGTGGCCGTAGCGCTCTCGAGCTCGATGACGAAGCACACACCAGGCGGATCGGCACTTCCGTTGGCCGTTGGGATGTGCCGGAGCTGCACCGATACAGCGTCGTCGGAGAACGCCGATGACGCGGACACCGCGCCGTCGAAGACCTCCGCCTGCGCCCATTCCGTACCACTCGGGAACCTCTGCATCGCTCGCTGCTGTGCCTCACTCGCAGTCTCCGAGCTCGCCGATCCGCCGCCGCTGGAGTCGGTCTGGTCAGTGCGCCGAACACAGCGCGCATAGTTGGGAGGCGGCGTCGATGTTGAGCAACTGACCACAGCGTCCGGTCTCGGTCGCGCCAGTTCGATGAAGACGCAGAGCGTGCCCGAGTACGCATGCGATGTGTCGGTCGGTGAATCGACCCGCAGGATCTTGGTGCCGTAGCCGCTGTCGCAGCGTTGCATGCCGTAGCCGCTCGTCGACGCCGGCGGTGCACTCACGCTGATCGCAGGCCAGCTCGGCATCCTGGGCTCGGGGTGGGCGAACACGAGCGGGTCCACTGCCGTCGCCGTTCCTCCGGCCGCCGTTGTTGCCGGCACAGATCCGGGGCTCGACGCTGCGTTGTCCGGGGAGTTGGCGAACTGACCGCCGAGCACGGAGACGACCTCGTCCTGGCCGTCGCGGCCGATCACCAACACCGACACGAGATCCTCGAGGCCGATGCCCTGCACCTCAACCTGGTCCTGATCGGTCGACGTCTCGCGCACCTCACCCGAGACGAGCCGAACCGAGAACGAGCTCGTCATGACGGCACGTGGCTTTGCGAACCGAAGGACGACGACACCATCGACCAAGGAGGGCTCCAGGCCACTCCCAACCTGCACGAACCCCCAGCCGTCCGGCGATGGCACGGCAACCACCTGGACTCTCGCTCCTGTCACCGGGTGGACGAGATCGAACCCCTGAGGTGACTGCTCGTCCGTCGGGCCGCCGTCGGTGGTGATCCCCGGCCAACCGAGTACCTCGTTCGCGAACGCCTTCGAAAGCACGTTCACCGATGCGAAAGCGCGAGGCGGTGCCGGCCACACGAACGATCCGAGTAGATCCGCCGGCATCTCTGAGAACCATGTCGCGGTTGGGAAAGAGGCCCTTTCGGGCTTGTCGGCATCCCTCAACTCCGACCGCCCCCGAGTCGCGAAGGTCAACGCGGCCACCAACGAGACCACGAGCACAACTGCGGCCACTGCAGCGAGGCCCCGGTTCCAGCGCGTACTCCGCCTCGACGTCGACTCCGCGAACTCCGGCGCTACGGCCGCAACCTCTGGCGCCCCGACGCTGCGTGGACCGATGATCTCATCGATCCTCACATCATCGATCGCCGAGTCGAATGCCGCAGCCAGTTGCCGGATCTGCTCACGAACGTCCGTGGACATCCCGCACCTCCATGTCTCGTCGAAGCCGTTCGATCCCTCGCTCGAGGTAGTCACGAACGGTGGATGCACTGACGTCGAGCAGGCGGGCGACCTCCGCCTGACGCCAGTCGTACCCGTGAACCAGCACCACCACGGTCCGCTGCTGCTCCGACAAGCGGGAGAGCGCCGGCATCAGTTGCGGCTCGATCTCGGGGAACTCGATGGAGATGACCTCGGCGAGTCGAGCAGGCAACGGTCTCGGGACGAAGCGCCGTGTCGCAGACTGCCCCACCCGATACAGGTATGCGACCGGATGCTCCACGGCGCTGAGGCGCTCCCAGTGCTCCCACGCCCAACTCAGCGCGTCAACGCACGCCTCACGGCCGTCCGTCGGGCCATACGTCGCGACCAGCGCCTGCAACAGCCGGGGCTTCACGTCGGCGACGAACGCCTCGAACACATCACGCTCTGGCGATCGCCGACCCACTTCCATCAACCCTAAGACCGAGCAGCAACCGAAATCGGCGGCAGCAATCTGATTCCACGGGCTGTCGCCGCCGGGCCGAAAGACCTGCCGCACACCGGCACCTCTGCCACGCGGTTACACGGGTGGTCGACGCCGGTCCTGGGTGCTTCAGGCAGCGCCGCAGCGCTGTTCGAACTCGGACGGCGTGATCACAGGTGGTTCCTGACGTCTCCACTCGAGGAGGTCCTTGTCGCCGGACACGATGAGCTCGGCGCCGTTCGATCGTGCCAAAGCGATGAGGTAGTCGTCCTCAGGGTCGCGAGTCTCGGCATCGACCCCGACCGGAGCGGCGACGAGATCGACGAGCGTCGCGATCGTCTCGACGAACAACGTTGCGGCCTCAAGGCTGATCCACTTGCGAAGCCGAGGTCGGGCGGTGAGCACCTCGCGAACCTCAGCGAGCAGCGCCGGGCACATCACGACCTCGAAGCTCGCCGCACCCGTCAACCATGACTGGACGATGCGACGCGCCACGCTGGATGGCCGCCGAGACGAACACGTTCGCGTCCAGAACGACCAGCACGACGGGCGAGATCGGTCAGCTCGAGGAGCCGCGACGTCGCACGGCTCGGACTTCCTCGACCGCGAGATCGAGTGCGTCGGCTTCGGCGAGTGTGCTGTTGGCAGACACGTTGATGGTCAACGCGTCTCGTGTGGCGGCGGTGAAGGCCTCCCAGGCCGATTGACGGGAGACGCCGAGGGCGTCGCCGATCTGTTGCCAGGACGCACCTGCGGCGCGAGCTGCGATGACCTGTTCGCGTCGGATGCGCTCGAGTTCGTGCTCGCTCTCCGTGAGCACACGCAATGCCGCCAGCGGGTCCTTGGGAAGATCGGCGATTGCCACGAGCACGCTCACGTCGTCAGGCTACCCTGACGTCGCTGTCAGGGCAACGATGCGGCGAGGCCCGTGCCACCTACGGCCGGCTCTGTGGCGGGCACGGATCGACACGTCCGCCTGCCGATCTCAACAGCCGAGGGCCGACAGGCTGGCCAACCGGAAAACACCGATCGGCGGCTCCCGAAGGAGCCGCCGATCACTCAGAGCGGATGACGAGACTCGAACTCGCGACCCTCACCTTGGCAAGGTGATGC
>DAINND010000351.1:0-3490 GCA_036736065.1 Ilumatobacteraceae bacterium | reverse complement strand
CCTCGCGCAACGCCAGGTCGGCCACCACCCTGCCGTCGGGGAGCCCCAGGAAGCCGAGGTGCTCGACACACACGACCTTCGCTGCGTCAGCCAGCTCCCTGCGACGCAGCGCCGCCATGTCCGACCGACTGATCGTGCGGTCGCTGCCGCCCGCGTCGCCGTCGGTGACCAGGCAGTACGTCACCTCGACGCCGGCGTCCGTGAGGGCCGCCACCGTGCCCGCGGCGCCGAAGTCGACATCGTCGGGGTGGGCCGTCACCACCAGCACCCGGCCGATCTCGTCCACACGAAGCATGCCCGCCACCCTAGGCGCGCCGCACAGGTGACCGGCGCGTGGGCTCAGAGGTCGTCGAGGAACTCGCCGCGCGCGTCGGCAGCGGCAATGACCCGCTCGAGCTCGTCGAGCTGCAGCGGGTCGCGCACACCGAGCAGGCGCGCGTAGAAGCGAAGGCCCTTCGGGGTCGCGACGACCCGCACAGGGATGCGCTCGCCGAGGTCGACGCCGTACCCCGTCGGGATCTCGACCGAGCGGACGCCCGCCTCGTGCAGGTCCGACTCGTCGGCTGCGAGCTCCCCTGCGCCGAAGCCATACAGATCGGCGTCGACGAAGAAGGTGAACTCGGCCACGATGAGAACCTAGGACGGCCCGCCGCGTACTGTCCCATCCATGTCCGACGTCACACCCCTGGTCGACGACTCCGTCGCTGCCGACTCGTTCAACCTCTCGAACCCCGAGTTCTGGCTCGCTCCTCGCGACTACCGCGAGGGCGCCTTCCGTGCCTTGCGCCAGGCCGACGGGCTGCGCTTCTACGAGGAGTGGGAGTTCCTCGACTCGCCGTTCCCCCGGGGCCCCGGCTACTGGTCGCTCGTGCGCCACGAGGACGTGTGGTTCGCGAGCCGCAACCCGCAGCTGTTCATCAGCGGCAAGGGCAGCAACATCGGCGATCTGCCGATCGAGATGGCCGAGTTCTTCGGGTCGATGATCGCGATGGACGACCCCAAGCACTTCCGCCTGCGCTCCATCGTCTCCAAGGGCTTCACCCCCAAGGAGATCAGCCGAGTCGAGCAGTACGTGCACCAGAAGGCCACCGCGATCGTCGACAGCCTGCTCGAGCGCTTCCCGGAGGGCGAGTGCGACTTCGTGACCGAGATCGCCGCTCCCCTGCCGCTGCAGATCATCTGCGAGATGATGGGCATCCCCGCAGCCGACGAGCAGCAGATCTTCCAGTGGACCAACACCATCCTCGGAGCCGGTGACCCCGAGTACGGAGGCTCGCTGGAGGCGCTCATGGGGGCTGCCATCGGCATGTTCGGCTACGCCCAGGCCCTCGGCGAGGAGCGGCTGAAGAACCCCGGTGACGACCTGACGTCGGTGATGATGCACGCCGAGGTCGACGGGCAGCGACTGACCTCGCAGGAGTTCGGCTCGTTCTTCATCCTTCTCGCCGTCGCCGGCAACGAGACCACCCGCAACGCGATCAGCCACGGCATGCGTGCCCTCACCCAGTACCCCGAGCAGAAGCAGATCTGGTGGAACGACTGGGACAACGTCACCAAGACCGCCGTCGAGGAGATCGTCCGCTGGGCCACGCCGGTCGTCCACTTCCGCCGCACCGCCACCGAGGATGTCGTCATCAACGGCACCGAGGTGAAGGCCGGCGACAAGGTGGTCCTCTGGTACAACTCGGCCAACCGCGACGAGACGGTCTGGACCAACCCCTACGAGTTCGACGTGCGCCGCTCGCTGCAACCGCAGCAGGCCGGCTTCGGGGCGGGCGGCCCACACTTCTGCCTCGGAGCCAACCTGGCTCGACGCGAGATCGCCGTGATGTTCGACGAGATCCGCCGCCGGCTGCCGAACATGCGCATCGTCGGCGAACCGGACTGGTTGCAGAGCAACTTCATCAACGGCATCAAGCGCCTGCCCTGCGCCTGGAGCTGACCCGCCCTCACCCGAGCGAGGCGCGTCGGTCGAACCTGTCGCCGAACGTCACTCGAACGCGGCCGGGCGCCGCGCCGCTGCTGAGATCGCCAGAGCGAACCGCACCGCTCCCGACGACCACATGGGGCACGCCCCCGACGGGCTCTCGATCGGGCAGAAGTGCACCCCGTCCCCACGGACGACGACCGTGCCGTCGGGATCGCACATCGGATCGAACGGAGCGCAGGGCAGCCGTGGCGTGTACCGGCCATCGAGCTCCACCGCTGCGCCGGCATCGACGAAGGACACGAAGCGTTCCACTGCGAGCTCGCGGGAGATCGCATTGATGCCGTCGACCTCGGCCTCGGCGGCGAACGACGCGTCCCGGTGTGGCTGACCGACCAGCAGCACGCGAGCGCCGCTCGCCCTCGCCCGCTTGACGAGCTCGGTGAGGTCCGACCGGTAGCGGTCGATGAGCGCGGCGCCGCGCAGATGGCCGCCGGCGCCGTCACTCATGCACGGCGTCTGGCTGTTCCCGGTGAACGAGATCACCACGACGGACGACCGATTGGCCTCGAGGTTGACCTTCAGCCAGTCGCACGGCGCCGTCCCGCCCCAGAACTTCGGGACCACGCGACGGGGTGCGACGAAGAAGCGGACCGAGGCGTACGCCTCGTGGGCGAGCGAGTCTCCGACCAGCACGACCCGGGACACCTGTGCGGTCGGACGCGGCCCGACGATCGTCGTCGCTCCTGCCGGAGCAGCGACGATCAGGCCGGCGCCGAGGATCGCCACACTGGCCAGGAGCAGGGAGCGTGAGCGTCGTGCGGACATGATCACGAGTGTCGCCACGGTCAGTGGCGGTTCGTGCACTCGACAGCGTGTCATCGGCCACCTGTGCCGGAGTTCACGCCGAGCGCGCGATCGACATGCACTGCTAGCGTTCGGCGATGCCCTCCGTCGTGGCCGAACGGCGCGAACCGACGGCGCACTCCCCGAGCTCAGCCACCTACTTCACGGGTCTCGACGGACTGCGCGCGATCGCCGTGGCACTGGTCGTGCTGTTCCACCTCGGGCACCTCGACGGCGGCAACCTCGGGGTCGACCTCTTCTTCGCCATCTCGGGCTGGCTCATCACCTGGCGCCTGCTCAGCGAGCACGACCGGACGGGGCGCATCGCCCTGTGGCACTTCTGGTCGGCCCGCCTCCGACGGCTGATGCCCGCAGCGCTCCTGGTCATCGCCACCGTGCTCGTGTGCTGGCGGGTCGTGGGCATCGACGTGCCCTCACTGCGCCGGGCCGCGCTCTTCGCCACCTACTGGGCAGCCAACTGGGGGACGATCTCCGGAGGCGGCGACTACTGGGCGCGCTTCGGCGAACCGTCACCCCTCACCCACTACTGGTCACTCGCGATCGAAGAGCAGTGCTACCTCGTCTGGCCGCGGGTGATGCTGCTGATCCTGCGCCGCGGCCGCCATCGGCGGCCGCTGGGGGCGCGGTGGCGCTTCGGCGTCGCGAGCGCGATCGCCGCGCTCACCGCGGTGCTGTTCGTGCCTGGCGACATCGACT
>DAINND010000350.1:0-3539 GCA_036736065.1 Ilumatobacteraceae bacterium | reverse complement strand
CGTTGCAGTAGTAGTCGATCGCGGAGGTGAGCATGCGGGTGAGCACGCACCCGCCGGTGGCCACGACCGCAACCAGCACCAGGATCGCAGGCCACTTCGACGTGGCTCGGACGCGCGGCGCGGTGGGGACCGTCTCGCGGGGGCTCAGATCCATGGCTTGTCCTCGTCGGGCACCTGGGCCGACAGCTCGCGCCCTCGACGCAGGGCCCACCAGGCGACCGCGGCGACGGCGCCGAAGCTGGCGAGATAGCAGGTGAGGATGAACCCGATGTCCTCCATCAGCGCTCCACCTCCTGGGCGGAGAGGCCGTCACGGCCCTCCTGGCGACGTTCGGCGAGGGCGAGGTCGAGGCCGCGGTCGTCGACGGCGTCGGCGAGCATCAGCACCCGCTGGCGATGGAGCACGTACCAGACGAACACCAGGGTGAAGGCCACGGTGCCGAGCAGCAGGGTGAACAGCATCAATCCGTCGAGCATGACGTCACCGGGGCGGTTGGCGACGCTCGCGTCCTGGTGGACCGAGTTCCAGATCACCACGCTGAAGTGCACGAGTGGGATCTCGAGCACGGCCAGCAGGGCCACGACCGCCGAGCGCCGCGCCCGCTGGTCGTGCGTGCCACCGAGGCCGCGCACGGCGAGGTAGCCGATGTAGGTGACGAACAGCAACGCCGTGGTGGTGACCCGGGCGTCCCACACCCAGAAGGTGCCCCAGGTGAGCCGGCCCCACAGCGAGCCGGTGAACAGCGTGACCGCCATGAACAGCACGCCGATCTCGGCGCTCGCACCGGCGATGCGGTCCCAGGTGAGCGACCGGGTGCGCTTCCACAGGTAGGCCGCCGAGGACACCGCCGTGACGACGAAGGCGAGGTAGGCGACCCACACCGTGCCGACGTGGACGTAGAGGATGCGCACGCTCTCGCCCTGCACCACGTCGGCCGGTGAGAGCACCAGGCCGAAGAGGGCGAGCGCGGCGAGCGCCACGATGGCGGCGATGCCGAGGCCACGGGTGAACCGTGTCCCGGTGCCCGTCGCCGTGACGCCGACATCGGCTCGGTTGGTCTGGGCGGTGATGGCCACGTTGCTTCGCCTCTACTCCTCGACGAGCGATCCGAATGCGAGGGTGCCCCCGACGCCGAACAGGGCCGCCACCACCGCCAGCAGGGCGACCCAGGGCCATCCCTCGGAGGTTGCGACACCGCTCGTGTCGAGCGCTGCCTCGGTCGCTCGAGTTGCACCGATCAGAACTGGCGCCACCACCGGGAACATGAGCAGCGGGAGCAGTGTCTCCCGACCCTTGACCCCGGCAGCGAGGCCACCGTAGAGCGTACCGATGAAGGCGAGCGCGCACGTCGCGGGAAGCAGGGTGGTGACGAACAACACCACGCCGGCCGGTGACGTCTCGGCCCCGTACAGGATGATCGCGAGGGCGCCGAGCACCAGTTCGAGCACGGCGAGCATGGCGGCCAGGGCGAACGACTTGCCGAGGAACACCCCGGCCGGGTCGACACCGGCCACGCGCAGCGCGTCGAGCGCCCCATCGGCCGTCTCGACGGCGAACGAGCGTTGCACGACCACGAGCAGGCCGAACACCGCCGCCAGCCAGATGAGCCCGGGAGCGACGCGCAACAGGACGGCGTCGCTGTCGAGCACGAAAGCGAACAGGACCATCACCAGCCCGGCGAAGGGCAGCACCTGGTTGGTCACCACCCGGCTGCGCCGCTCGATGCGCAGGTCCTTCGCAGCCACCAGGCGGGCCGTGCGCCACATGCTCATGAGGGCTCACCCGGCCCGCTGACGCCGGCCGACCCCGGTGACGGGCCACCGGGCACCAGATGGACCTGGCCGGCGACGACGTCGACGACACGGGTGGCGAGCGAACCGGCACGCTCGAGCTCGTGGCTGGCGACGACGACCGTGGCGCCCATGTCCACTGCGGCTCGCAGCGTGGCATCGAGGTCGTCACGACCCTGCGCGTCGAGGCCGGCATGGGGTTCGTCGAGCAGCCACAACCGGGCGCGACGGGCGACGAGGCAGGCCAACGCGGTGCGGCGCCGCTGGCCGGCCGAGAGTCGCTGCACGGCGACGTCGGCGAGGCGACCGGCGAGGCCGAGCCGTTCGAGGGATGCGGTGACCTCGTCGGCCGTGGCGCCCACGGTCGCCCCCCAGAACTCGACGTTCTCGCGGACGGTCAGGTCGCCGTAGAGCCCGTTCGCGTGGCCGAGCAGGCCCACCTTGCTGCGCACCGCGGCACGGTCGAGCGCCAGGTCGCACCCGGCGACCACGGCCCGCCCGCGGGTGACGGGCACGAGCCCCGCGCACAGTCGCAGCAGGGTCGTCTTGCCAGCGCCATTGGGCCCGCGCAGCAGCACGATCTCACCCGGCTGCACGGTGAGGTTCGCCCCGGCCAACGCCGGGAAGCGGCCCAGCACGGCGACGACGTCGACGAGGTCCACGATCGGCTCGGCGGGGGGCTGCACCTCGGTCACGCTACCTGCACCCGTTCCGCGGCACCCCAACCGATAGCGTCGGCGGCGTGGCACAGCGCGGGACGGACAGCCGGTCGACCCGAGGCACAGGGCCCGTCGGCACGCGCAGCGTCCGGGCCGAGCGGCGACGGGAGCGGCGCATCGCCCGGTTCACCAGGCCGCCCGCGCCGCATGACTGGCGATGGGCGGTCGGTGGCGTCGGGCGGATCCTCGTGTCGATCTCCGTGCTGCTGTTCGCGTTCGTCGGATACCAGCTCTGGGGCACCGGGATCGCCACGGCGCGGGCACAGGACGACCTGCAGCTGGCCTTCACCCAGCTGCTGAACACCACCCCGACCGCGGCGCCGAGCACCACCGCGGCTCCGAGCACCACCTCCGGAGACGGCACAGCGCCGAGCACGACGGCTCCCACCACGACCCAGCCACCGCCTCCCCCGCCACCTTTCCCGGCGCCGCCGCGCGGCGAGCCGCTCGCCAGGATCGAGATCCCTGCGATCGGCGTCGACAAGATCGTCGTCGAAGGCATCCGCTACGCAGACCTGCGCAAGGGCCCCGGCCATTTCCCCGAGACTCCCCTGCCGGGCCAGTACGGCAACGCCGCCATCGCCGGGCACCGCTCCACCTACGGCGAGCCCTTCGCCGATGTCGACCGCCTGAAGGCCGGGGACGAGATCGTGATCACCGCGGGGTGGGGGTCGCGCTACATCTACGTGGTCACCGAGATCTTCTTCGTCCGCCCCGACGACTACCAGCTCGTGGTGCCGACGCTCGACCCGCGGGTCGCCTCGCTCCCGCTCGTGTCCTGCCATCCGCGGTTCTCGACCCGCGAACGGATCATCGTGCGCGCCGTGGTCGATGCCGAGCGCTCCGACCCGGTCACGCTGGCGGGCACGCCCGACGCCCCCGACCTGCGCCCGATCACCACGACCACCGTGCCGGGCGCGACGCAGACGACCACCCCGCCGGCGACCACCGTCCCGACCGCCACCACGGCGCCAGCGACCACCACCCCTCCCACGACACCCGTGACGACGGCGCCGCTGGACGGCGGTGA
>DAINND010000349.1:0-3540 GCA_036736065.1 Ilumatobacteraceae bacterium | reverse complement strand
CGCGATCTACACCACTGAGAGCTGGGTTCGGTAGTGTCGGCCTCGTTTCGGGACGACACGAGAAAGGACCTCCCCATGACGGTTCGCGTTGGCATCAACGGCTTCGGCCGGATCGGTCGCAACTTCTTCCGGGCCGCCAAGCAGCGCGGTGTCGACATCGACATCGTGGCGGTGAACGACCTCGGCTCGCTCGAGACGATGGCCCACCTGCTCAAGTACGCCTCGGTGCTCGGCGTGCTGCCGCAGACCATCAAGGCGACCAAGGGCGGCATCTCCGTCGACGGTGACGAGCTCAAGGTGCTGTCGTACCGCAACCCGGCCGAGCTGCCGTGGGGTGAGCTGGGCGTGGACGTGGTCATCGAGTCGACCGGCATCTTCACCAAGCGCGACGCGGCCGCGGCCCACCTCGAGGCGGGTGCTCCGCTGGTGATCGTGTCGGCCCCCTGCGACGGCGCCGATGCGACCTTCGTCTACGGCGTCAACCACAAGGACTTCGACTTCCGCACGCAGAAGGTCATCTCGAACGCGAGCTGCACCACCAACTGCTTCGTGCCGATGGTCAAGGTGCTCGACGACGCGTTCGGCGTGGAGCAGGGCCTCATGCAGACCGTGCACGCCTACACCGGCGACCAGCAGCTCGTCGCCGGCCCGCACAAGGAACTACGCCGCGCCCGCGGCGCGGCGATCAACATCGTGCCCACCTCCACCGGTGCGGCCCGTGCCACGAGCCTGGTGCTCGCCTCGATGAAGGGCAAGCTCGACGGCACCTCGCTGCGCGTGCCGGTGCCCACCGGGTCGGTGGTCGACTTCACGGCGCTCCTCAAGCGTCCTGCGTCCACCGACGAGATCAACGCGGCGTTCAAGAAGGCGGCGTCCGGATCGCTCAAGGGCATCCTGCGCTACTGCACCGACCCGATCGTGTCGAGCGACATCGTCACCGACCCGCACAGCTGCATCTTCGACGCCGAGCTCACCATGAGCATGGGCACGATGGTGAAGGTGCTCGGCTGGTACGACAACGAGTGGGGCTACTCGAACCGGCTCGTCGACACCACGCTCTTCACCGGCGCCAAGGTCGCCAAGCGCAAGAAGTAGATCGGCATGCCCACCCGCATCCCCACCCTCGACGACCTCGGTGACGTGGCCGGCAAGCGCGTGCTGGTCCGCACCGACTTCAACGTGCCGATGGAGGGCGACCGGATCACCGACGACTTCCGCATCCGCGCCGCGCTGCCCACCATCACCTGGCTCACCTCGCGCGGCGCCTCCGTGGTGTGCGCCTCGCACCTCGGTCGCCCGAAGGGCGGTCCCGACCCGAAGTACTCCATGGCGCCGGTGCGCGCCCGCCTGGCCGAGCTGGCGCCCGGTGTGGAGCTGCTCGAGAACCTGCGCTTCGACCCGGGTGAGGAGGGCAACGACCCCGCCTTCGTGGCGCGCCTGATCGAGGGCGTCGACGCCTACGTCGATGACGCGTTCGGCGCGGCCCACCGGGCGCACGCCTCGATCGTGGGGCCGCCACAGACCCTGCCGTCGGCCATGGGTCTGCTGCTGCAGAAGGAGGTCGAGGTGCTCCTCGGCCTGCGCGAGCACCCGAGACGCCCGTTCGTGGCCGTGCTCGGCGGATCGAAGATCTCCGACAAGCTGGGCGTGGTCGAGGCCCTGCTCGACGTGGTCGACGCCCTCGCCATCGGTGGAGCGATGTGCTTCACCTTCCTCGCTGCGAAGGGTCACCCGATCGGTGCGTCGCTGTGGGAGCCGGACCAGGTCGAGACCTGCGGCCGCCTGCTGCGCACTGCCGCCGAGCGGGGCAAGCAGATCCACCTGCCCGAGGACATCGTCGGCCTCGATGCACAGGGCAACTTCGCCACCTACGGGGTGCGGCTGCCCGAGGGCGCAAAGGGCTTCGACATCGGTCCGGGCACTGCTGCGGCGTTCACCGACATCGTGATGGACGCGCGCACGGTGTTCTGGAACGGCCCGATGGGCATGTTCGAAGACGACCGCTTCGCCGCCGGCACGCGCACCGTCGCCCAGGCGATGGCCGACACCAAGGCCTTCACGGTGGTGGGCGGCGGCGACTCCGCAGCGGCCCTCGCCCAGTTCGGCCTCGACGACGAGGTCGACCACGTCTCCACCGGTGGCGGCGCCTCGCTCGAGTTGCTCGAGCTCGGCGACCTTCCCGGCCTTGCTGCCCTGAGAAAGGCGCCCAACGCCCATGAGTGAGCCACGCCGCCCCCTGATCTCGGGCAACTGGAAGATGAACCTCAACCACTTCGAGGCCATCCAGGTGGTGCAGAAGTTGGCCTACCTGGTGGGCAAGGAGGATGTCGCGCGCGTCGACGTCAGCCTGCACCCGCCGTTCACCGACCTGCGCAGCGTGCAGACGGTGATCGACGCGGACAAGTTGCCGATCGCGCTCGGCGCCCAGCACTGCCACTGGGAGGACAAGGGGGCTTTCACGGGCGAGGTGTCGCCGGTCTTCCTGGCCAAGCTCGGGGTGCAGTACGTGATCTGCGGCCACAGCGAGCGACGCGAGCTGTTCGGTGAGACCGACCAGATGGTGGCGGCCAAGGTGGCCTCGATCCAGCGCCACGGCATGACACCGATCATGTGCGTGGGCGAGACGCTCGCCGAGCGAGAGTCCGGAGCGACCGAGGACAAGGTGCTCGGCCAGGTGCGCGCCGGCCTCGAGGGCCGCTCTGCCGAGCAGGTGGGGTCGATGGTGATCGCCTACGAGCCGATCTGGGCGATCGGCACCGGGCGCAACGCCACGGCAGCCGATGCGCAGCAGGTGTGCGCCGCCATCCGCGTGACGATCGGCGAGCTGTTCGGCCGTGCCGCCGCTGATCGGATCCGCATCCAGTACGGCGGATCGGTCAAGGCAGGCACGATCGCCGAGCTGATGGCCGGAGCGGATGTCGATGGCGCACTGGTGGGCGGCGCGAGCCTCGACCCGGACGAGTTCGCTCGCATCGTGCAACTTGGTCGCTGAACAGCCTGACGGTGAACGCTGGAACAGCAGTTCCGGTGTTGACCGAGCGTGGCGCGGGTATGCCCCGATGGCGCAGATAACCTGCTACGGTCGCCTCCGCCCATGTCGCTCGGGGAGGACGGCGTGGGTCTGTCGAGCAGTCGCCCCCCACAGGAGACGAACGCTCACCCACCTCCCTCCGACCACCATCAGGAGGACCATCACGTGAGCACCAGGAAGCGCAGCACGAAGATCGCTGCACTTGCCGTGGGCCTGTCGCTGATCGCCGCAGCGTGCGGCGACGACGGGGGCACCACTGCCACCACCGCGGCGCCGGAGACGTCAGCCGCGCCCGACACCACCGCGGCGCCGGACACGACCACCGCGCCCGAGACGACTGCTCCGGCGGTCGAGCCGGCGATGCGCGTCACCATCGACCTCGACCCGGCTGCGGTGTGGGAGGACGGCGCGCCGATCACGGTCGCCGACTTCCAGTGCACGCTCGATGCCGCGATGAACACGCCCGGCTCGATCAGCACCGTCGGCTACGACCAGATCATCAGCGTCGA
>DAINND010000348.1:363-3542 GCA_036736065.1 Ilumatobacteraceae bacterium | reverse complement strand
CACTGCTCGCGGGCGAACGCCTCGGTCACCAGCACGGCCACCGCCGGGTCGACCTCGATCGAGCGGATGTCGGCGGTGTCGACGCCCCACACCTCGGCGAGCGCTGCGGCCACCTCGGCCCGCCCGGCGCCGAAACGGCCCATGACGAGGTCGACGAACTGCAGGGCGTGGCCCTGGGCCTCGAGCTGGGCGGCGGCGAGGTGCTCGGGGGACAACTGCTGGCGCTCGATCAGGATCTGCCCGATGCGCATGCATTGCGGTCCGTGAGCACCGGGCGCCACCGGTTCGAGGACCGCGGTCGATCCGGCGCGGGCCGCGGCGGCTCCGGTGTCCTTGCTCTTGAACAACGCCATGGGTCAGGTCCTCAGGGGAGACGGATCGTCAGTGGTCAGGGCTGCTGGGTCAGCTGGCGGACGAGCTCGTCGTCCGACCGGCCAGCGGCATCGACTGTCCGGGTGGAGGGCAGTCTCGGCACGAGGGTCATGGGCGGCGGGGCGGTCATCGTCCGGGTGAGCGGCATCGGTGCGGCTGCGGTCGGTGGCGCTGCAGGCGCAGGGGCTGGTGCTGCGGTCGTGCCGAGCGTGGGCACCTGGCCGGTCGGCGACACGTCCTCGGTCGAGTCCGATCCCCACACGTCCGGGTCGAGCATGAACGACGGGGTCGTCGCCGCAGGAGCGGCGACGGGCGCGGGCGGCGCAGTGTGAGCGAACGCTGGGGCGGCGGCCGCGTGATCGGCGACGTTCGGGCTGGCGACGATGGGACTGGTCGCAGCGATCGTCTCGCTGAGCGACGTCGACAGACCGAGGTCGGCCGGAGCGGCGACGATCGTCGGGGCTGCGGCAACGGCGCCCGGCACCATGCCGCTCGACAGTCGCAGCACCTGGCGCTCGAGCTCGTCGAGGCGCTCGACCTGGATGGCGGCGTCGGCGTCGACCTCGACCCCCGAACGAGCTTCGAGCTCGGTGAGGCGTCCGGCATGGTGGTCGAACTGCTTGGTGATCGTCGCAGCGATGCGGGCGAGCTCGGCCCGCGCGCTGGCCGCCTCGCTGGCGGCTGCGGCGGCTTGCGCCTTCAGCGCGTCGAGGTCGGCAGCGCCACCCTGGCCGGCGTGCTGGGCGATCCCGTCGACCCGCAGGGCGAGCTCGTGGAGCTTGGTGTCGAGGGAGAGGACGCGCTGCGACATGGCGCCCACCGACTCGTCGAACCCGGCACCGATGCGACCCACGGTCGACTCGATGTGGGCGATGCGCGTGCCCTGCTCCTCTTTCACCCTGGCCTCGAGCTGGAGCAGACGATCGACCAGCTGGCGCTCGGTGGCGTCGATCTTCGACATGAACTGCTGGGAGAGGTTGGTCAACGCCTCCTGGTCGACGGCCGGCTCGGTCGCGGGCCGGGCGACCTGTCCTGCGCCGCTCGTCACCTGCTCCTCGATGGCGGTGAGCCGCTGGTGCTGGTAGTCGGCGAACGCGGTGAGGCGATCCTCGAGCGCGGCGCGCAGCGCCTCCTGGTACTCGTTGTTGACGGACTGCTGGTGCGCGAGCGCTTCGGCATTGGTGACCTTGATGGCCTCCACCTGCCTCGAGATCGACGCGAAATAGCGGGTCAGCTGCTGTTCGACGGCGGCGAGCAGGACGGACGCCTGGTCGTCTCCGAGGGCACCGTTCAGTGGGCGATGATCCATGGTCACGGATCAGGTATCGGTCCCCCGGGGGTCCCTCTTGAGGAGATTCTGAGACACCCGACGGCATGTCGACGGCCGGCGCGCGACAATCCTGCGATGCGTCGTCGTCGCTCCGAGACCGTCCAGGTGGCCGCCGGCCGGGTGGCTGACCGATGAAGGTCCACCTCGTCGACGGCACCTACGAGCTGTTCCGCCAGTACTACGGCCAGGCCGCCCGGCGAAGCGGCACCGATCCGATGTCGGGCGTGGCCGGGGTGGTGGCGTCGACGTTGCAGCTCGTCGCCGATGGCGCCACCCACGTCGGTGTGGCTTCGGACCACGTCATCGAGAGCTTCCGCAACGAGCTGTGGCCCGGCTACAAGACGAGCGCGGGCATGGACCCCGGTCTCCTCGCTGCGATCCCCGTCATGGAGGACGCCCTGATCGCGGCCGGGTTCACGGTCTGGGCGATGGTCGACCACGAGGCCGACGACGCGCTGGGGGCAGCCGCTGCCGTGGCCGATGGCGACGAGCGGGTCGAGCAGGTCCTGATCGTCACCCCGGACAAGGACCTCGGCCAGTGCGTGCGTGCCTCCCGGGTGGTGCAGTACGACCGCCGCGCCGGCACGGTCATCGACGCTGCGGCCGTGGAGGAGCGCTTCGGCGTCGGCCCCGCCTCCATCCCCGACTACCTGGCACTGGTGGGTGATTCCGCCGACGGGTTCCCCGGGTTGCCCGGCTGGGGGGCGCGCAGCGCGGCGACGGTGCTCGCGGCCTTCGGCCACATCGAGCGCATCCCCGCCGATGCCGCCGACTGGGGCCTGCCCGGCCTGCGTTCGGCCGAGCGGCTGGCCGGAGTGCTGCGCGACCAGCGCGACCTGGCCCTGCTGTTCCGCCGGCTGGCGAGCATCGGGGCCGGGACCGGGGTCGAACCGCCGGCTGTGGGGTCGGTGGACGAGTGGCGGTGGACGGGCCCGCAGCCCGGCTTCCACCAGGTCGCCGAGCGCATCGGGGCGCCACAACTGGTTCGCCGAGCGGACGAGCTCGCCCGCCGGCTGAGGTGACGGCCAGGCGACCTGCGGCACACGGGCGACACCGTTGAAGGCTGCTCCCTCCCGGGCCTGACCTGGTTCCCGGCTGCTCGTCGCACAGGACCCGACCGTCACCTCACCCGACGGGCGAGGATCTCAGACTACCTCCGACGGGCAGCCGATCACATCGGTGGCCCGCTAGCCTGCCGGGCACTTCCGACACCGTGGTTCCACGGTGCCGAAGGAGGGGTGCGAGAGCGGCCGAATCGGCAGCACTGGAAATGCTGTGACCTCGCAAGGGGTCCGTGGGTTCAAATCCCACCTCTTCCGCCACAACAGAAACGACGGTTCACCGGTCACGACGGTCGACCGGGCCGTCGTTGACTACATTGCCCAAGGTGACCGGGAACGACATGACGAGCGCGGAACGTGCCGCCGACGAGGCTGCGATGCTCGATGCACTCGGGGAAGCGCGCATGGCGCTCGCG
>DAINND010000348.1:0-353 GCA_036736065.1 Ilumatobacteraceae bacterium | reverse complement strand
GGTGCGGTCGTCGTTCACAACGGCGAGATCATCGCGGCGCGACACAACGAACGCGAAAAGGCCGGTGACCCCACGGCGCATGCCGAGATTCTCGCGTTGCAGGACGCCGCGGCACGTTTGGGACGCTGGCGCCTCGATGACTGCACGCTCTACGTCACGTTGGAGCCATGCATCATGTGCGCCGGGGCGTTGTTGAATGCGCGCATCGGACGACTGGTGTTCGGCGCCGCCGACCTGAAGGCCGGTGCCACTTCGAGCCTCTACAACGTGTGCGCCGACCCGCGCCTCAACCACAATCCGCCGTTCCAGCACGGCGTTCTCGCGGCCGAGTGTTCGGCTCTGCTGTCCGATTT
>DAINND010000347.1:0-3569 GCA_036736065.1 Ilumatobacteraceae bacterium | reverse complement strand
ACCAGACGCTCGAGAAGGCCGGCCGGGTCGACGACTTCTTCCAGCTCGGCATGCTGATGTGCCGCGACGCCCTCGAGCGCCGCGAGAGCTGCGGCGGCCACTTCCGCGCCGAGTACCAGGACGACGAGGGTGAGGCCTTGCGCGACGACGAGAACTTCGCGCACGTCGCCGCCTGGGAGTGGACGGGCGACCCCATGCAGTCCATCCGCAACGTCGAGCCGCTCGACTTCCAGACCGTCCATCTCGCCACCCGGAGCTACAAGTGAGTACTGCAGCGAGCCATGCCCGCCACCTGAGCGACATCAAGCTCAAGATCTGGCGCCAGAAGGGCCCGAACGACCAGGGCCACTTCGAGCACCACCTCGTCGACTCGATCAGCGACGAGGCGTCGTTCCTCGAGATGCTCGACGTGCTCAACGAGCGGCTGATCTCCGAGGGTCGCGAGCCGGTCACCTTCGACCACGACTGCCGCGAGGGCATCTGTGGCACGTGCTCGTTGATGATCAACGGCCAGGCCCACGGCCCCCAGCGCGGCACGGCGACCTGCCAGCTGCACATGCGCACCTTCGAGTCCGGCGCCGAGATCACGATCGAGCCGTGGCGGGCATCGGCGTTCCCGATCATCCGCGACCTGATGGTCGACCGCGCGGCGTTCGACCGGATCATCGAAGCCGGCGGCTACATCACCGCCGAGACCGGTGGCGCTCCCGACGGCAACCTGATCCCGGTGCCCAAGCCCGTCGCCGACGCGGCGATGGACGCCGCGGCGTGCATCGGCTGCGGCGCCTGCGTCGCCGCATGCCCCAACGGTGCGGCCAACCTGTTCACGGCGGCGAAGGTCGCCCACCTCAACGTGCTGCCCCAGGGCCAGGCCGAGCGCTACTCGCGCGTCGAGGCCATGGTCGAGACGATGGACGACCACTTCGGCTCGTGCACCAACCACGGTGAGTGCGAGGCGGCGTGCCCGAAGGAGATCTCGATCGACGTGATCGCCCTGATGAACGCCGACTACCGCAAGGCAAAGTTCGCCAACCGCAAGCTCGCGGCGCGGCGCTGACCCATCGGGCTCAGCGCGACACCGTGCTGAGGTAGCGGTTCGTCACCACGGCTCCGTCGGGTGTCCCGGGGGCCAGCTCGAGCACCAGGTCGAGCACGAGGTCGCCCCCGGCGTCCGGGGCGAGGAACTGCAGCGTCCCGACGCGCACGCACGAGTCGGCGGGCACGTCGCCCTCCCACTGCCACTGCCGTGACAGGCCACCTCCGCGCAGCGAGGCCGTGCAGCGCACCGTCGGCAGCGGGGTGCGCAGATCACTCACGACGTGGACGTCGATGGCGCACCGCTCGCCCGGGTGGAGCACGGCGGGAGGCTGGTCGGCGACGACGACGACGGGGCGGCAGGCGTCGGCAACGGCGTGCAGCGCGAGCTTCGGGCGCCGGTGGTGGTCGAGCAGCGCGGTCGACACGCGCGGCGCGGCGTCGGCCAGGCTGCTCAGGCAGAACCCGCCCGTCGGGCGGTACTTCAGCCGGCGGAGGGTCTCGATGGTGAGGCGAGCCACGTCTGCCTGGTGCTGCTGCGTGGCGTCGCGCCAGGCGGTGAAGCTCACCGAACGGGCCGGAGGGACGTAGCGGTCCATCGTCGAGCGGTCGAGGCCGTGCCGCTCGGCGAGGGCCGACCAGTCGAGCCGCGGCCAGCGAGTGGGGTCGACGAACTCCGCCGAATGGGGCACCGACTGCGCGCCGAACTCGCTCACGAAGCGCACCATGCTCGGCATGTTCGCTGCGAAGCGGGAGAGGTCGCGCACGTCCCCGCGACCCCAGCCGAACCACAGGTGGCTGTCGGCTGCTTCGAGCTGCGGCAGGTGCGGGGCGACCCCGCTGTGGGCGATCACCGGCCTGGTCTCGTCGGCCTTCTCGCGCGCGCGCTTCACCCACCGATCGAGGATCGTCTTGTTCCAGGTCGGCAACTGCTGGCCGATGGCACGGGTCTCGGGCGTGTCGTGGGCGCACCACAGCAGGATCGACGGATGATGGCCGAGCACGTCGACGGCGGCCCGGGCCTGCGCGACGGCTTGGCGCCGCACCGATCGGGCGTAGCCGCCCTGCAGCGGGAGGTCCTGCCACACCAGCATGCCCAGCTCGTCGGCTGCGGCGTAGAAGTCGTCACGGGTGATGTGGCCCTTCAGTCGCAGCAGGTCCAGGCCCGCGTCGCGGGCGGATTCGACGTCGCGACGCAACTCGCCCGGGTCGACGCGGGCCAGATCGAGATGCGTCGGCTCGACGACGACCCCCTTGGTGAACAGTCGCTCGCCGTTCACCGACACGATGCCGTCGTCGACGGCCACCTCGCGCAGCCCGGTGACGACGTGGTGGCGGTCGCTCAGCGCGCCGTCGATGCGGACCTCGACCGTCACGGCGGTCAGGGGTTGGTCGCCGAGGCTCCAGGGCCACCACAGCCGTGGGTCGCCGACGTCGAGCACCCACGCCAGCTCGTTGACCCCCGTGGCCAGCGCATGGTCGTGCTCGGCGAGGACATCGCCGTCGACGACCGTGAGCACCTGCACCTTGCAGGCCCGGTCGGAGTCGAGGCGGGCGGCGAGCCGCAGGTGGGCGCGCGACGAGTTGGCGTCGCGGCACAGGACACGGCACCGGTCGATGCGCACAGGACCGGTGGTGAGCACCTCGACGGGCCGCCACAGCCCGCCGGGGTTCCATCCGGGTGCGGCCGCCCGGGCGCCCTGGAACGCGCCGGTGAGCGTGCGCCGGTTGCGGCTCGTGGGTTGCGGCGGGCACGAGACTTCGACAGCGAGCACGTGCTGCTCGGTCAATCGGGCCAGCGCCGTGACGTCGAACGCGGCCGGGACGAAGTAGCCCTCCGGGTCTCCCAGATAGGCGCCGTCGAACCAGACGTCGGCCTGGTAGAACACGCCGCCGACCTTGATCCAGGTGCGTTGGTCGTCACCTGGTGCGGGGAGCTCGAAGCTGGTCCGGTAGAGGAGTGGCCCGTCGCTGTCGGCGAAGGCGGGCGTGCAGCGCCAGTGGCCGGGCACGGGCACCTGCTCCCAGTCGCGGTCGTCGGTGTCGAGGCCGATGCCGCTGCGACGGACGTCGTCGTCGGCCGGACGCGCTCGCCACGTGCCGCTCAGGTCCATCCGCGCATCGTACCCAGACGGTCCGTCGCTTCGGCCCCGATGGCCCGGCGCCTGCGACGGGAACCGTCGGGCGCGGCCGCGGTAGGGTCGAGCACATGACCACCACGCCCGCCCCGTCGTCGTCCGCTCCCTCGTCGCTCCCGGCGACGCTCGGCGCCCTGCGGGCCTCGGGGTGGCAGTCGGTCCCGGTCAAGGAGGAGATCCGGCGCAATGCGGTCGCGCGCATCTCGGCCGGCGAGGCGCTGTTCGACGGCGTGATGGGTTACGAGCACACGGTGATGCCGCAGCTCGAGAACGCGCTGCTCGCCGGGCACGACGTGATCTTCCTCGGCGAGCGGGGCCAGGCCAAGACGCGCATGATCCGGTCGCTCACCGGCCTGCTCGACGAGTGGATGCCGATCGTCGCCGGCAGCGAGATCA
>DAINND010000346.1:0-3579 GCA_036736065.1 Ilumatobacteraceae bacterium | reverse complement strand
GTGCGTCGCACCGCGCACGAGCTCATCGACGCCTTCCCGGCACACGGCGACGTCGACCTGGTCGAGGCCTTCGCCCGACCCTTGCCCATGCGGGTGATCACCCGTCTCCTCGGTGTGCCGGACTCGGACCTCGCGACGTTCCACCGATGGGGTGAGCACCTCGTGGTCGCGCTCGACCGGCCTCGCTCATTGCGCGAGGCGAGCGACGTCCACCGCACGCTCGCCGAGATCGACCACATGTTCCGCGAGCTCGTCACCGAGCGGCGCCGCCACCCCGGTGATGACCTGGTGTCGGTGCTGGCCGAGCAGGCCGACGGCGACGTGCTCAGCGACGACGAGCTCGTCGGCACGCTGTCGCTGCTGCTCATCGCCGGCTTCGAGACGACGGTCAACCTGCTCGGCACGGGCACGGCGACGCTGATGGCCCACCGCGATCAGCTCGAGCTCCTGGCGAGCCACCCCGAGGCGCACCTCGCCAACACCGTCGAGGAGGCACTGCGCTACGAGAGCCCCGTGCAGTTCACCATCCGGCGCGCGCTCGCACCGATCGAGATCGCTCCCGGCCATGCGGTGCCAGCCGGAGGTGACATCGTCACCCTCATCGCGACCGCCAACCGCGACCCACTCGTGTTCGACGAGCCCGATCGCTTCGACATCACCCGTGCCAACGCCCGCCGTCACCTCGCGTTCGTGACCGGCCCGCACGCCTGCATCGGTGGGGCGCTGGCCCGGCTCGAGGCGCGCGTGGCGTGGGAGTCGCTGCTGGAGCGGTTCCCCGACGTCAGCAGGTGGCGCCCGGCCGGTGCGCCGCCCCTCGGCAACAGCCAGCTCATCCGCGGCTACCGGCACCTGCCGATGCGCTTCACCTGAGCGGCCGCGGCCCCGAGCCGCTCCGATGCGCAGCGGCGTCCGCCTCGCAGTGGGTGGGGCTGGCCCTACCATCGACTGGCGAGCCTGCCGGATGGTGGAGCGGCCAACATGGTCGCATGATGGCGGCCATGAGTGATGAGCGATGGTCGGTTCGGGCAGGTCGGACGGCGCGGCGGGTGGTGTCGTCGTTGCTCGATGGTGCGTTGGGTGTGGTGTGGTTCACCTGGGTGGTGACGCTGTTGTCACTGGGCGCCGGGCTGGCGATCACGTTGCTCGGCCTCCCGGTGTTGGCGCTGACGGTGTGGTCCGGTCGGCTCATCGGCGCCGTCGAGCGTGCGCGGGTTCGGGTGCTGCTCGGCGCCGAGTTGCCGGCGCCGGTCGCGCCGGTGCGCCCCAAGGGCGTATGGCCCTGGCTGCGGGCGGCGCTGGGCGACGTGCCCGGCTGGAAGGGCCTCGGCTACGGCGCGCTGATGCTGCCGTGGGGGGTGTTCGCCCTCTCGGTCACGGTCATCGTGTGGTCGGTGGGTGTGGGCCTGCTCGGCGCGCCGTTGTGGGACTGGCTGGTCCCTGGCAGCGAGGTGACGACCTTCGGCTCGAACGAGCTGACGGGCTGGGGGCGGGTCGGCGTGCTGGCCGGCAGCGTGGCCGTGGGCGCCGCAGTGCTGTTCGTCGCGCCGCGGATCGCCGAATGGCTGGCACGTGTCCATGTGGCGCTCGTGCGGTCACTGCTGTCGGGCGACCGGAACGCGGCGCGGGAGCAGCGTGTCGGTGAGCTGCAGGCCAGCCGCTCGGCGTCGGTCGACGCCGCCGAGGCGGAGCGGCGACGCATCGAGCGCGACCTCCACGACGGGACTCAGCAGCGCCTGGTGGGCCTGGCCATCGACCTGGGCATCGCTCGTGAACGGCTGGCCGACGGGGGTGACGATCGGACGCGCGAGCTGGTGGAGGGAGTGCACGAGGGTCTGAAGGAGGCGATCGCCGAGCTGCGCGACCTGGTCCGCGGCATCCATCCGGCCGTGCTCACCGACCGAGGCCTCGACGCAGCGGTGTCGGCGCTCGCCGCGCGGCGCCCGATCGCCGTACAGGTGGAGTCGAACGTGCCGCTGCGGCGTGCGGCCCCGGTGGAGTCGGCCGCCTACTTCGTGGTGGCCGAGGCGTTGACGAACGCGGTGAAGCACAGCGAGGCCACACTGGTGACCGTGACGCTCCACGACGACGGGACGATGCTGACGGTCGAGGTGACCGACAACGGTCGCGGCGGGGCGAGGGTGGCGCCAACCGGAGGTCTGCACGGCCTCGACGATCGGGTGCGCTCGCTCGATGGTCGTCTCGACGTGACGAGCCCGCTCGGCGGCCCGACCACCGTGAAGGCGGCTATCCCGTGCGGGTCGTGATCGTCGAGGACTCCGTGCTGTTGCGCGAGGGTCTGGTGCGGTTGCTGCACGAGTACGGCCACGAGGTGGTCGACGCGCTCGCCGACGCGCAGCATCTCGTCGACTCGGTCACCCGCCACCAGCCCGATCTCACGATCGTCGACGTGCGCATGCCCCCGACGTTCACCGACGAAGGCCTGCGCGCCACGGTCGCCCTGCGAGCGGTGCGCCCGGAGACTGCCGTGTTGGTGCTCTCGCAGTACGTGGAGGAGCGGTATGCCCGCGAACTCTTGGCCGGCGGTGTCGATGGTGTCGGCTACCTGCTGAAGGAACGGGTGGCTGACGTCGGCTCGTTCATCGAGGCCGCCGAACGGGTCGCCTCAGGGGGCACGGCCTTCGATCCGGAGGTGGTGTCGCAGTTGCTGGTGCGCAGCACCCGTCGCTCGAAGCTCGACGCGCTCACACCTCGGGAGCGCGAGGTGCTCGAGCTGATGGCCCAGGGCCGCTCGAACGGGGCGATCGCCGCTGCCCTGGTGGTGAGCGACGGTGCCGTGGAGAAGCACATCTCGTCGATCTTCGCCAAGCTCGACCTGGCGCCGAACGACAGCGGCCACCGTCGCGTGCTGGCCGTGCTCGCCCTGCTCGAGGAGAGTTGACGGCGTCGCACCGTCGAGCCCTCAGGCGGTGAGGTTGCGGGCCAGGCGCAGCCCGGCGATGCGGTCGGGCGCGGCGAGCGCCTGCATCGCCAGCTCGTAGTCGGGCAGGTCGAACACCTCGCCGTCGTCGGTGATCATCACGAACCGGTCGAACGTCGACAGGAACGTCCGGTCGTGGCTGACGGCGATGACCGTGCCCTCGAAGCCGTCGAGCGCCTGCTCGAGCGCCTCGGACGAGTCGACGTCGAGGTTGTCGGTCGGTTCGTCGAGCAGCAGGACGTTGTGGCCCTCGAGCTCGAGGCACAGGATCTCGAGCCGTGCCTTCTGGCCGCCCGACAGGGTCTGGAACTCCTGGCGTCCCTGGGTGCGCAGGCCGTAGCGGGCGAGCGCCTTCATCGACTTCTCGTCGTCGAACAACCGGTCGCGCACGATGTCGATGCACTGCCGTCCCTGCCACTCGGGTCGGTCGTTGATCTGGGTGAACATGCCGACCGAGGTGCGCGGCCCGAACACCACGGTGCCGTGATCCGGTGTGCCGGTGCCGGCGAGCACCGACAGCAGGTGCGTCTTGCCGGTGCCGTTCGGGCCGATCAGCCCGACCCGCTCGCCGTGGTGGACCTCGTCGGAGAACGGCAGGAGCAGGTCGCCGCTGGCCACGCCGTCGAGCTTGGCCACCCGGC
>DAINND010000345.1:0-3609 GCA_036736065.1 Ilumatobacteraceae bacterium | reverse complement strand
GGCTCCACCCGCCACCCCAGGCGCTCGCGCAGCACCTCGGCGAACAGCGCGGCGACGTGCGCGTCGGCATCGACGAGCAGAACGCTGTGCCGACATGTCGCTGGGTCCACCTGCTCAGCCTGCACCCCACCCGCACCGCGGTCTATGCCGGTTGCGACATGTTCATGGTCCCGAGTGGGTGGCGGCGCCGTCACGAACCGGGCCCACCACGGCGCCGACCGACGTGGCAGGGGTCGCGTGGCCCGCGGGTCAGCCGAGCAGGTCGACGATGGCGCGCACGGCCTCGTCGAGCGAGGCCGACACCAGGTGCACCTCGGGCCGCAGCGGCGCCTCGTAGGGGCTGTCGATGCCCGTCATCGCCGCCACCTCACCACGGCGCGCCCGGGCGTAGAGGCCCTTGGGGTCGCGCTGCTCGCACACCTCGAGCGGCACGTCGACGAACACCTCGTGGAACGCCAGCCCCGCCGCGGCATGCGCCGCCCGGGCCGCATCGCGCCCCGCCCGGAACGGGCTGATCAACGCCACCAGCACCACCACCCCGGCATCGGCCATCAGCCGGGCCACCTCGCCCACCCGGCGCACGTTCTCCGCCCGGTCGGCGTCACCGAAGCCGAGATCGGCATTCAGCCCGAGGCGCAGGTTGTCGCCGTCGAGCACATAGGCCGGCCGGCCCGCCGCCACCAACGCCTGCTCCACCCGAGCAGCGATGGTCGACTTGCCCGCGCCGCTCAACCCGGTCAGCCACACCGTCGCCCCACCGTGGCCGAGGCGGGCGCGGCGCTCGTCGGGGCCCACCAGGCCGACCTCGGCCGTCACGTTCGTCGCCCCCGTGCGCGCCGCCCCGGCCGCCGCGCCGGTCGGCCCGGCCGCGCCGTCGCCGACGCTGTCGTCGCCATCCACCACCGGGCCGATGATCATCCCGGCCGCCACCGTGCGACCCGACAGCTCGTCCACCAGGATCAGGCTGCCGGTCGTGCGGTTGTCGGCATAGGCGTCGAACACCAGCGGCATGGTGGTGCGCAGCGCCACCCGGCCGATGTCGTTGAAGGCGAGCGCCGTCGCCGCCGCGTCGCGGCGCAGGTCGTGCACCTGCAGCCGGTAACGCACGGCCTCCACCGTCGCCCGTGTCCAGCGCGTGGTGTGCTTCAGCGCGTACGTGGCCGCCGGGTCGAGCGGGGCCTCGTCGTCGAACCAGCAGAGCATCGCCTCCACCCGGTCACCGACGTGGGGACGGTTGCCGGGCCGGCACACCAGGTCGCCACGCGACACGTCGACCTGGTCGGTGAAGCGCATCGTCACCGCCATCGGCGGGAACGCCTCGCTCACCGGGCCGTCGGCGGTGTCGATCGACGCCAGCGTGGTGGTGTGGCCCGACGGCAGCACCAGCACCTCGTCACCCGGGCGGAACACACCGCCGGCCACCGTGCCCGCCGAGCCGCGGTAGTCGCCGCCGTGGCGCACGGTGAGCTGCACGGGGAACCGGGTGCTGATCAGGTCGCGGTCGGACGCGATGTGCACCTCCTCGAGGTGGTGCAGCAGTGAGGGCCCCTCGTACCACGGCATCATCACCGAGCGGCTCACCACGTTGTCACCGGTGAGCGCCGAGACCGGCACGAACTGCAGGTCGCCGATGCGCAGCCGGGCGGCGAACTCACCGAAGGTCTCACGGATGTCGTCGAACACCGCCCGGTCGTAGTCGACGAGGTCCATCTTGTTGATGCACAGCACCAGGTGCGGCACCCGCAGCAGCGAGGCCAGCGCCGCGTGCCGCCGGGTCTGCTCCACCACACCGTGGCGGGCGGCGACCAGCACCAGCGCCAGGTCGGCCGTCGACGCGCCGGTCACCATGTTGCGCGTGTACTGCACATGGCCAGGCGTGTCGGCGATGATGAACGACCGGCGCGCCGTGCTCAGGTAGCGGTAGGCGACGTCGATCGTGATGCCCTGCTCGCGCTCGGCACGCAGCCCGTCGGTGAGCAGCGCCAGGTCGATCTCGGCCGACCCGCGCCGACGCGACGCCTCCTCGGTGGCCTGCAGCTGGTCGTCGGGCACGGCCTTGGTGTCGTACAGCAGCCGGCCGATGAGCGTCGACTTCCCGTCGTCCACCGAACCGGCCGTGGCCACGCGCAACAGCTCACGGGTGTGGCCGTGCGCACCGGCGCCGCTGCCCGGCACGTCCGCCGCGGCCATCAGAAGTAGCCCTCGCGCTTGCGGTCCTCCATCGCCGACTCCGAGAACCGGTCGTCGGCACGCGTCGCCCCCCGCTCGGTGAGCCGGCTGGCCATCACCTCGGCGATCACCGCGTCGACCGTCGTCGCCGTCGACTCCACCGCAGCCGTGCACGTCGCGTCACCGACGGTGCGGTAGCGCACCGAACGCTCCTCCACCACCTCACCGGGCTCGGCCGGCAGGAACTCACCGACCCCCATCCACAGCTCACCGCGGCGCACCACGGGCCGGCGATGCGCGTAGTAGATCGACGGCAGCGCCAACTCCTCACGAGCCACGTACCGCCACACGTCGAGCTCGGTCCAGTTCGACAGGGGGAACACCCGCACGTGCTCACCGGGGCGGTGACGGCCGTTGTACAGGCCCCACAGCTCGGGCCGCTGCCGCTTCGGATCCCACTGGCCGTGCACGTCGCGCACCGACAGGACACGCTCCTTGGCCCGCGCCTTCTCCTCGTCGCGCCGGCCCCCACCGAACACCGCGTCGAACCCGTGCGCACGGATCGCGGCGAGCAACGGCACCGGCTGCAACCGGTTGCGGCTCGCCAGCGGATGCTCCGCCCGCACCCGGCCGGCATCGATCGCCTCCTGCACACTCGCCACGATCAACCGCACCCCCAGCCGCGCCACCAGCTCGTCGCGGTAGGCGAGCACCTCGGGGAAGTTGTGCCCCGTGTCGACATGCATCACCGGGAACGGCACCGGCGCCGGCGCGAACGCCTTCACCGCCAGGTGCAGCATCACCGCCGAGTCCTTGCCGCCGGAGAACAGCAGCACCGGCCGCTCGAACTCGGCCACCACCTCACGGACGATGCCGATCGCCTCGCTCTCGAGCACCTCCAGGTGCGACAACCGGTAGCCGTGGGGCATCCCCCCAGCATGTCACCCCAGGCCTTCCGCGCGGCTCGCAGACGTGGCAGGAGCGCCCCTCCCCCTCGTGACCACCACCCCGGAGCCGTCATGACCGAGGAACGCCCCCTCGCCGCAGGCCTCGTCGCCCGCCGCAGCATCAACCGCCTCGAGCTCGTGCTCCCCGGCGGCGCGCCCGAGCTGATCTTCACCCTCGTCGGCGGGCCCGGCCACGCCGGCCACATCGCCGCCGGCCTCGCCTTCGGCAGCGGACGGATGTGCGTCGACGTCACCATCCAACCCGGCGCCGTGGTCCGCCAGCTCGTGCAGACCGCCGCCGAGCACGCCATCGACGCCAACCGCTGGCGACGCATCGTCCTCACCGAGCTCGCCGACTGGAGCGGCCAACTCACCTGGTGCCCCACCGAGCCCCACCCCCTCACCGACCCCCACGGCGACCGCCGACACCACAAACTCCGCCAACACACCAGACCAAGCCCCCCACACCACCACGCAAAACCCCCCAGGACCC
>DAINND010000344.1:0-3613 GCA_036736065.1 Ilumatobacteraceae bacterium | reverse complement strand
GCCGTGGAACCCCGCCCGCTCGGCCCGGCGTGCCGCAGCGACGAAGTCGGCGACGACCTGTTCCACCTCCTCGGTGGTGAGCGCCCTCGCTCCGGTCGCGGCGTCGTCGCTCGCCGACACCGGCTGCGTGCCGATCAGCTCCGCCGGTGATCGCATGCCGGCGTGGTGCAACTGCACGTACGAGACGGTGCCGGTCGCGTTCAGGTCGGCGGCGAGCCGGGTGAGCCCGTCCAGGTGCTCGTCGCCGAACACGCCGAGCTGACCGGCGAAGCCCTGCCCCACCGCCTGCACGTGCGCAGCGCACGTCATCGTCAACCCGAACCCGCCCTGCGCCCGGAACGTGAGCCAGCGGTGCTCGTCGTCGGACAAGGTGCCGTCGGCGCGGCTCTGGCAGTTGGTGAGCGGAGCGAGCATGAACCGGTTCGGCATCGCCGGACCGTGCAGGAACGAGAGCGGATCGAACGGGGACGTCACGCCGCCACTGTGGCAGACGCCTGTGGCCGACCGTGCTCCGAACACGGCCGACCTCGGAGGCAGGGGTACCGTCGCTCCGCCCGACCGGAGGACCACCATGATCATCATCACCGCGACGCTGTCGTTCGAGACCGAGGCCGACCGGGACCGCGCCGTGGCGCTCACCGCTCCCGTGCAGCGCGCCACCCGTGAGGACGAGCCGGGCTGCCTCGCGTACTGCTTCGCCGCAGACCCGGTCGAACCGACGCACATCCAGGTGTACGAGCTGTGGACCGACCCGGAGAACCTCGCCCGGCACTTCGACCACCCGAACTACGCGCGCATGGTCGAGGTGCTGCGCACGAGCGGCGGGTTCGTCAGCTCGGTGAACCGCCTCTACGCGGCCGACGACCGCGGCCCGGTGTACGCCGACGGCAGGTTCCGCCACGACGCCGTCGCCGACCTCGGCGAGTGACGCGTCCCGTCACACCGCCGTCAGTCGTCGACCCCGGAGGTCAGCGCGGCCACCATGCTCGGACCGTCGATGTCGATGGCGAGCCACAGCGGATGGTCGCCCTCGGCTGACGGTGGCGTGGTGGCCAGCAGCAGCGTGCCGCTGACCGCGGCGTGCGCGAGCACCTCGGCGTGATCCGGCAGCACGAACACGATCGTGAACTCGGTGCGAACCGGCCGGGTGAGGGTGACGGTCAGCATCGCCGACGAACCGACGACCGCGAGCGCCGTGGAGATGTCCCCCACGCCGTCGACGGCGTGGACCCGAGGAAGGTCGGCCACGTCGGGCCGCTCCACCACGTCGAGCACGACCGTCGGATATGCCGTCCCGCTCTCGTCCCACGTGACCCCGACCTCCAGCACGTCGATCGGCCTCACGCCGATCAGCCTATGTGTGCGGCCTCGCGACGGCGCCGAGTCCAGGAGCACGAAGATCACCGATGGCGAGAGAGCAGTAGGCTTGACCTGTGGAGCGCGTCGTGACGAAGAAGTCGATGCACGACCCTGATGACGACGTCGAGTACTGGCTGAGCAGGCCTGCCGTCGAGCGTCTTTGCGCTGTCGACGAACTGCGCCGCACCTACTACGGATGGGCCGATGGAGCTGAACCGAGACTTTCGCGAGTTCTTCGAGTCACTCGCCCGACATGACGTCCGATTCCTTGTCGTGGGCGGCTATGCGATGGCCGCGCACGGCCACCCCCGATTCACGAAGGACCTCGACGTGTGGGTGTGGATGGACCCGACCAACAGTGACGCCATGCTCGCGGCCCTCGACGAGTTCGGCTTCGGCTCGCTCGGACTCACCCGCGAGGACTTCCTCACAGCGGACACCGTCGTGCAGCTCGGCTACCCGCCTCAGCGGATCGATCTCCTGACCTCGCCATCGGGCGTCGAGTTCGACGAGTGTTGGGCAGACCGCCTGAGCGTCGACATCGGCGGCATGGAGGTTCCTTTCATCGGGCTCCGCGGCCTGATCGCGAACAAGTCCGCCGCCGGCCGGGAGCAGGACGAGGTCGATGCGAGGGTCCTCCGCCGGATGCTCCGCAGCGACGGCTGACAACTGCGACGACCTCGGACTTCGTGACCAGTTGTCCCACCCGACGGCAGCCGGCCCGGGATCGCTCCAGCACACGAGCGTGCCGGCGGCCAACCGACCGCTGCCCACGCGACGACGTCGGCGACCGTCGCTCGAGCGGCCGCCGACGAACCAGGTCAGAGCTGACAGCCCAGGGAACTGTTCGCCTCCTCACGGCTCGGTGACTGCGAAGCAGCGCCGCTCATGATGCCCCCGAGTCCGTTCACGGCGTCGGCCCACTGCCAGACGGCGTCGGGCCATGCACCCTCGTCGGCGATGTCCAGGAGCATCGGCCAGGTTCGAGATGTCGCGAGTGCCGCTGCCGCTTCGGAACGGCGGACGCCATCGCCGCTCTCGTCTGCTGTGAACCACTGGTCGAGCCACGCGCACGCAACTGCGCCGCTCACGCCGGCCACGACCTGATACTGCGACTCTGGCTGGACACTCTGGCGGAGAGCCTCCACATCGAAGTCAGCTGGGAGGGGCACTCCCTCGAGCAGGGCATCCAACGCTCCGGCTGGGTCGAGCGAACCGACAGCGCTCTGCTCCGGATCAAGGCTGGCGATCCACGCGGCTTCGTCCACCGTCGTCACCGAGGCAGCCACTTCGAGAAAGTCATCCGAGTTGACGAAGCCGAAGCCGTCGAACTCCCATGCCCAGAACCCACGCAGCACGTTGGCACGGAAGTTGGAGTCACCGAACTCGGCGAAGGCGAACATCTCGTCGTCGATCTCCCGAGCGAGTCGATCATCACCACCGGACCATCGGTGTTCGACGTTCATGCCGCCGCCCGCGATGCGGATCGAGATCTGTCGTCCGTCGGGCGCCTCGTACCAGTACTCCACTTGCCGGCCGAAGTCGACCAGGGCAGCTTCGGGTGCCGCCGACTCCCAGCTCTCCAATCCCGTGAACACCGCTCGTCCATCGACGATTCGGGTCTTCGAAGCAACGGCTTGCACCATTGCGACCGGCACGCTGGCCGCAGACGCGCGGAGCCGGTTTCCGTCGGTGTCGACCCACTCGAGCGAGGTGGCGACACCGTCCGAGGAAAGCGTGCCAACGACGTCACCGACCGACACCGTCGACTGTGTTCCGAAGGCCCAGGACTCGCCGTCGACGACGCGGTGGATCTCGACCATCGGACCGTCGAAGGCAGCTGAGGAGAGGTAGACGAGGCCGAGCGGGGGGTCGGCTTCGCTGTCGATCACGTCGGTGAGACGCCACAGCGGATCAGGCATCATCGGTCTCGGCATGACGGGCACGGCATCCGAGGTCTGGGGCGTTGGAACCGACGATGCCGCGCTCGGCTGGGCCGGGTCCGTCTGAGACCCGTCGCCTGCGTCTCGGCCGGTCACGGTCCACACCCCGACACCTCCCAGGACGATCACCAGCGCGGCAACCGCCGTGAGTACTCGGGGTGAACGCCGAGGCCGCGAGGTCTCAGCCGACGCGTGGAAGCCGATCTGGCGCTCGACGACCTCGAGACCACCGTCCTGCATCGACGGGTCGACATCCGTCAGCCGAGGGATGATCTCGTCGAAGGCTTCGCGCAGGCGAGCTTCGAGGCGGG
>DAINND010000343.1:0-3624 GCA_036736065.1 Ilumatobacteraceae bacterium | reverse complement strand
GCTCGGGCCGCCGGGTGGCGATGCCGAGCTTCATCACCGGGATCGAGCTGGTGTTCGACGCCAGGATCGCGTCGGTTGCGGTGACCACCTTGTCGAGGATCGAGAAGACCTCGGTCTTCAAGGCCTCGTCCTCGACCACCGCTTCGATCACCAGTTGGCGGTCGGCCATGTCGCCGAGGTCGGTGGTGAAGCCCAGCCGGGCGATCGCCGCGTCGCGGTCGGCCTCGCTCAGCTTGCCGGAGCTCGCACCCCGGTCGAGCGAGCTGACGATCCGCTTGCGCCCGGCCTCGGCCGCTGCTGCGGCGACCTCGCGCACGAGCACGTCGAGACCTGCCCGAGCGCACACCTCGGCGATGCCTGAGCCCATCAACCCGCAGCCGACCACACCGACCCGCTCGATCGCCGTGGTGCCGTTGTCCGTCTCCGTCATGGCTCCGATGATGGCACGAGCGCCAGCGCGACGGCGACCGCGTGCCCGACGTTGAGCGAGTCGACACCGTCGCGGATCGGGATCCGCACGTTGCGGCAGGCGGAGAGCGCCCGCGGCGAGAGACCGGGCCCTTCCGCGCCGGCGAGCAGAGCGAGACGGGCCGGGACGTCGAGGCCGCGGATGTCGTCGGCGCCCGGGCCCGGAGTGAGGGCCCAGCACTCGACGCCGACCTCGGCCAACCGGTCGAGCAGGTGGGCGAGCTCGGCGCGCACCACGGGCAGGTGCAGCAACTCGCCCATCGACACCCGCACGCTGCGGCGGTACCACGGGTCGGCGCAGGTGGTGTCGAGCAGCAGCGCATCCGCTCCGAGCGCCCGCGCCGACCGGGCGATCGCTCCCAGGTTCTCGGGGTCGTTCACCCCCTCGAGCACCACGATCCGACGCGCTGCGGCCACCACCTCGTCGAGCGCGGGTTGCTCCGGTCGGTCGGCGACGGCGATCGCGCCTCGGTGCAGATCGAAGCCGACCACCTCGTTGACGACCCGCTGCTCGGCCACGAAGACCACGGCACCGGCTGCCCGGGCTGCGTCCAAGGCCACCGCACAGCGCTGCTCGAGCCGCACGAGCGCGGCAGGGGTGAGCAGCACCGAGTGCACATGCAGCGCCGAGTCGAGCAGTCGCTCGACGACGGTCGGGCCCTCGGCCCACAGCACCTCGCGGCTCTCGCGGGCGCGCAAGCCCCGGTACTGGTCGAGCTGCGGATCGGCCGGATCCGACACCTGGACGACAGCGGGCTCCATCCGACGAGTCTCCCACGACACCGAGCCGATCGACCCTTGCGAACAGGTGTTCGATCGCGCGAGGCTGTCCAGCATGTCTTCGGTCAGCCTCCAGGCCTCGCTGTTCGCCCTCGACGACCCCAGCATCGACGCCACCTTCACCGGCCTCGAGCGCATCTGGCTCGACGAGCACTCGTGGGTCGACCATCAGCCCGGATGGCTGCGTGGCGCCGACCTGGTGTTCGGCGAGCTGGTGGCGCGGCTCGCCTGGCGCCAGCGTCAGGTCACCATGTTCGATCAACGGGTCCTCGAGCCGCGGCTCACCGATTGGTGGAGCGCGGCCGACGGCCGCCGTGAGCCGCTGCCGGTGCTGGCCGACGCCCGGGCGGCGCTCGGGCGTCACTACGCGAAGCTCATGGACACGATCGGGTTCAACCTCTACCGCAACGGGCGCGACTCGGTGGCCTGGCACGCCGATCGCGAGCGCTTCGTGCACGAGGACCCGGTGGTGGCCATCGTCAGCGTCGGCATGCCCCGCTCGTTCCAGATGCGGCCCCGTGGTGGTGGTCCGCGCCGCGACTGGCAGCTCGGCCATGGCGACCTGCTGGTGATGGGCGGAGCCTGCCAGCACGACTGGGAGCACCGCGTGCCCAAGGAGGCGTCGGCACCGGGGCCGCGGCTGTCGATCATGTTCCGCCACGACCAGGCCGATCTCGCTGCGCCCTGACGCGTCCGGCCCGGACGGCTGCGTCGGCCGAATCGCTGCGCGACACTGGCGGGGATGACCGACCAGGCCCGTTCCGACACCGATCGCTTCTCCTTCCTGCCGGGCACGCCGGACTATCCGACGATCGTCGGTGGCCAGGGGTGCTGGCTGCACACGGCCGACGGCCGTCGCATCCTCGACGGTGCCGCGGGCGCCGTGGTCGGCAACATCGGCTGGGGCCGCGCCGAGGTCGCCGACGCGGCGCGCGATGCCATGGCGGCCGGTGGCTACGTGCTCCCGCTGTGGGCCACGCCCTGGCGGCTCGAGCTGCGCGACCGGCTCGTGGAGCGCTGGTTGCCCGAGGGTTTCGGCAACGTGTTCTTCACGAGCGGCGGCAGTGAGAGCACCGACTCCGCGCTGCGCCTCGCGCGCGCCTACCAGGTGGCCAAGGGGCGACCGGAGCGCTGGAAGGTGGTCGGCCGCCATCCGAGCTACCACGGCATGACCATCGGCACGATGGCCGCCGCCAGCCACAGCATCCGCCAGCGTGGCTACGAGCCGTTGCTGCTGCCGTTCCCGAAGGTGCCGTGGGACGATCCCGAGCAGGTCGAGAAGGTGTTCGAGCAGGAGGACCCGGCCACCATCGCCGGGTTCATCGCCGAGCCGATGACGGGCGCGGCCGGCGCATGTCTGACCGCGAGCGACGAGTACTGGCGCACCGTCACCGAGCTGTGCCACCGCCACGACGTGCTGATGATCTCCGACGAGGTGATGACCGGCTACGGCCGCACCGGCACCACCTGGGGGTTCGAGCACTTCCCGTACGAGCCGGACGTGCTCGTCGGCGGGAAGGGCCTCGGGGGCGGCTACGCACCCATCGGTGCGGTGGCGGCGCGCAGCGAGGTGGCCGAGGTGCTGCGCGGCTCGGGCTTCATGTACTTCACCTTCACCGGCAACGACGGCGCGTGCGCCGCGGCGTCGCGCGTGCTCGACATCCTCGAGCGCGAGCAGCTCGTCGAGCGATCGCGCACGATGGGTGCGTTGCTCGGCATGCGCCTGCGGGCCGCGCTCGACGGCCATCCGGCCGTGGTCGAGGTGCGCGGCCGCGGGTTGTTCCACGGGATCGAGCTCACCGTGTCGCGTGACGCCGTCGTGAACGGCTGCCTCGAGCGCGGGGTGTGGGTGTACCCGGCCGGGTCGGGCCCGGTGGCCGATGCCGTCATCGTCGCCCCACCCTTCGTGGTGTCCGAGGACGAGATCGCCCTGCTGGTGAGCGCGCTCCGCGAGACGCTCGACCAGGTGACCGGAGCCTGATCAGTCGACGACGTCGCGCACGGTCGCGGCGAGCGCGGCTGCGAAGGTCGGCACCTCCGCTGCGGTGAAGGCCAGCGGTGGTCGCACCTTCAGCACGTTGCCGTGGACACCGGTGGTGCCGACGAGCACGCCGTTGGCGCGCAGGCCGTTCTTCACACGGTCGGCCATCGCCGGGTCCGGGGTTGCCGTCTCACGATCGGTGACGATCTCGATCGCGTTCGCCAGGCCCATGCCGCGCACGTCACCGACGAAGGGGACCTCGGCGCACACGTCGCGGGCTGCGGCGCGCAGCGCCTCGCCGGCGTCGACCCCCCGCGGCAGCACCCGCTCGTCGGCGGGCACGTCGAGCACGGCCTGGGCCGCCGCCCCGCTCACCGGGGTGCCGCCGAAGGGCG
>DAINND010000342.1:0-3628 GCA_036736065.1 Ilumatobacteraceae bacterium | reverse complement strand
CGCCACCGAGGAGGATCAGGCGCGGGTGATGGCGAACGCCGGGATGACGCGGGGTGCCGCCGAGGTGACGTACTCACCGAACTGGGGCATCAGCACGGCCTGAGCCTGGAGCTTGGCGGCAGCGTCGGACGGTGCGAGCTCGACGACGTCGGCGGTGAAGGTGTCGGTGCCGTACTCGACCGTGATGCGCGGGTTGGCCTTCAGGTTGAAGTACCAGTCGGGATGCGTCGGTGCGCCAGCCTTCGACGCGAAGACGTAGAGCGTGTCCCCCTCGACCAGAGCCACCAAGGGGATCTCGCGCAGCTCGCCCGACTTGGCGCCGATGGTGTGCAGGATGACGAGCGGGTTGTCGCCGAACTGCGCCACCTTGCCGCCATGTGCTCTGAACTCTGCGCTGCCCTGTTCGTTCCAGCTGCTCATCCGGCCAGGGTACCCACCGGCTTCGTCGGTTCACGGCTCCCCTCGAGCGAGGGACAGGTCCGAGGCGGGCGGGGCGTCTGCCCCGGCGATCCACTGTGTCCACATCGGGCGATAGTGTGGACACATGAACGTCGGTGTGCGCGACCTCAAGCAGCATCTGTCGGAGTACCTGCGCCGAGTGAGCGACGGCGAGGTCATACAGGTCACCGATCGCGGCGTACCAGTTGCGCTCATCACCCCGGTCACCCGGCCCGACCCTCTCGCCCGCGGTGTCGAGGAAGGCTGGATCAGGCCGCCCACCTCGACACGTCCGGTCAGCGCCGGTCGACGTGCCACGGCCGAACGACGCACACTCGACGTGCTGCGCGAGGATCGCGGCGAGTGACCACCTACGTCGACTCCAGCGCCTTGCTGAAGCTGTACATCGACGAGGCCGACTCCGACGACGCAGCTCGCTACCTCATGGCTGATCCGATCCTCGTCACCTCATGGCTCACACTCGTGGAGGTCCGCCGCAACCTGGCTCGGCTCCTCAGCGGAAGCGCACTTGCAGGTGCGCGAGAGCAGTGCGAGCGCGATCTCGACTCGATGGCGCTGGTCACGCTCGACGAGCGAGCCTGGCGGCGAGCCGCCGACATCGCCGAGACCGTCGGTGTGCGATCGCTCGACGCCCTCCATCTCGCGACCGCGCAGATGCTGCACGTGCCGGATCTCGTGTTCTGCACGTTCGACCTCCGCCAGGCACATGCGGCCCGCCAGCTCGGCCTGCGTGTCGTCGGCAGCTGAGCCGACTACCCGTCAGTTGACGCGGCGCTCGATGCCCTGCCAGAACGGCTCGCGCAGGTCCTTCTTCAGGATCTTGCCGCTCGGATTGCGCGGCAGGGCGTCGATCCAGTCGACGCTGGTGGGGCACTTGAACCGGGCGAGGCGCTCGCGGGCGTAGTCGATGATCTCCTGCTCGGTCACCTCGACGTCGGGCTTGCGCACCACCATCGCCTTGGCGGTCTCGCCCCACTTCTCGTGCGGCACGCCGATCACGGCCACGTCGGCGATGGCCGGGTGGCCCATCAGCACGTTCTCCACCTCGGCGGGATAGACGTTCTCGCCACCGCTGACGATCATGTCCTTCACCCGGTCGTGGATGTACAGGTAGCCGTCGGCGTCGAGGTAGCCGGCATCGCCGCTGCGGAACCAGCCCTCGGCATCGATGCTCTTCGCGGTCTCCTCCGGCATGTTCCAGTAGCCCTTCATCACCTGTGGCGAGCGGATCCAGATCTCGCCGACCTCACCCTGCTCGCAGTCGGCCAAGGTGTCGGTGTTGACGATGCGGATCTCCACGCCGGGGCCGGGCAGGCCGCAACTGCGCAGCCGATGCCGGTTCGGGCCGTTCACGTCGTGATCGCTCGGCGGCAGGTTCACCACGGCACCGGTGGTCTCGGTGAGGCCGTAGGCCTGCCAGAACTTGCACCCGAAGGTCTGCACGCTGCGCGCCAGCACGTCCTCGCTGATCGGCGAGGCGCCGTAGACCAGCACCTGCAGGCTCGAGAAGTCCGCCTGGTCGACGCCCGGCATCATCAGCATGAACTGCAGCACGGCCGGCACGAGGAAGCCGTGGGTGATGCGCTGCTCACCGATGAGCGTCACCAGGCGTGCCGGGTCGAGGTCGCGCAGGACCACCGTGGTGGCGCCCTCGTACATGCCCGCTGTGGCCCAGCCACCGCCACCGATGTGGAACAGCGGCATCGCCGCCAGGTTCACCGAGTCCGGGGTGAGCTCCCAGATCTCCTTGGCGAGCGGGAGCAGGCTGAAGAAGTTGGCGTTGCTGAGCATCACGCCCTTCGGGCGGCCCGTCGTGCCGCTCGAGTAGAGCTGGAACGCCACGTCGTCGAGGGCGCTGTTCGCTCCGGGGTCGGTGGTGGCATGCGCGGCGACAGCCTCGTCGTAGTCGGTGTGCCCGGGCGCGCCGCCGATGACGAGGATCGTCGTGGTGTGGGTGAGTGACGGCGCGATCGCCTCGAGGATCGGCACGACGTCGGGCCCGACCACGAGCACCTTGGCCTGGGCGTCGTTGACGATGTACTCGACCTCGGGGGCGGCCAGGCGCCAGTTCACGTCGACAGCGACGGCGTTCAGCAGTGCGGCGCCGTAGAACACCTCGAAATGCTCGATGCCGTTCTTGTCGAGGAAGGCCACGCGGTCCTGTGGGCCGACCCCGGCGGCGGCGAGGAGGTTGGCCACCTGGCATGAGCGCCGGTACAGCTCGGCCCAGGTGAGCGTGCGGTCACCGAGCACCAGCGCCGGCCGGTCGGCTCGGCCGACCCCGTGGACGCGGATGATGTCGGCGACGGATTCGATCGTCGTGTTCCCCATGCGCGCACAGTATCCGTCCTCACGAACGGCCTCGGACGTGCGGTGCGCCAAACTGGTCCGGTCATGCACACCGACGACCTGATCACCACCACCGACGGCACCCGGATTCGGGTCATCCGTCGCGGCCCGGTCGGCGGTGACCCCGTCGGCCCGCCGTTGCTGCTCGTGCACGGCCTCGCCTCGAACGCGCGCATGTGGGACGGGGTCGGCGCCGCACTGGCCGCGCATGGCTACCGAAGCGCAGCGGTCGCCCTGCGCGGCCACGGCCGGAGCGACCAGCCCGCCCACGGCTACGACTTCGACACCATCTGCGCCGACCTCGACGACGTGCTCGACGCGCTCGGCGAAGACCGCGCCGTCTTCGGCGGCCAATCCTGGGGCGGCAACATCGTGGTGCACGCCGCCCACACGCGACCTGAGCGGGTGGTGGGTGCGGTGGCGGTCGACGGCGGGATGATCGAGCTCGGCACGGCCTTCCCCGACTGGGACGCCTGCGCGTCAGCACTGCGACCCCCCGACCTGAGTGGCCTGGCCGCCACGCGTCTGGAGGCCGGGGTCCGGGCCATGCACGCCGACTGGCCCGAGTCCGGGATCGCCGGGTCGCTCGCCAACTTCGAGGTGCTCGCCGACGGCACGGTGCGCCCCTGGCTCACCCTGTCACGCCACCTGCAGATCCTGCACGAGCTGTGGGCGCATCGCCCCTCGGAGCTGTACCCGCACATCACCCGCCCCGTGCTGCTGCTGCCGGCCGAGTCCGGCGACTCGGCCTGGGCGCGCGACAAGCAACGATCTGTCGACACCGCTGTCGCGACACTGCCCCGCGGCCGAGCGGTGTGGT
>DAINND010000341.1:0-3635 GCA_036736065.1 Ilumatobacteraceae bacterium | reverse complement strand
CCCGGACCGCCTCGAGGGTCGTGAGCTCGCATGCGGGGCGGACGTGCTCGACGTGTTCTGCTGCTCGGGGGGCTTCTCCGTCCACGCTGCCGCCGGCGGCGCCCGACGGGTCCACAGCATCGATGCGAGCCCGTTCGCGATCGAGGCCGCGCGGCGAGCGATGCTGCTCAACAGCGACCTTCCCGCAGTCGCCGCCTGCCAGCACGAGACCACCATCGGCGAAGCGTTCGCCACCATGGAGCATCTGGTGGCGGCGCGCCGACGGTTCGACATCGTCGTCATCGACCCACCGTCGTTCGCCTCCACTGCGGCCGCCGTTCCACGGGCGCTCACCTCGTACCGCCGGCTCACCACCCTGGGCCGCGGCCCCGGCGCCCCCGGCGGGCGGCTCGTGCAGGCCGCGTGCGCGTCGCGGGTGACCGAGGCCGACTTCGCCCGCGCCGACCTCGCCGCGGCCGGTGAGGCTGGCTATGACCTCGACGAGGTCGCCCGCACCGGCCATCCGATCGACCACCCGATCGGGTTCCCCGAGGGCGCCTACCTCAAGGCCGTCTTCGCCCGACCGGTCCGACGGCCGAGCGTGCCCGGCGAGCGCGCCACGCGTCAGCGACGGCCGAGCCGTGGGGCGACGCGATGAGCCTGACGCTGCCGACGGTCGACCTCTCCGCCTAGCCGGCGGTGGTCTCCAGGGCCGGGGGCGACGCCTGCGCGGACGGGGGCTTCTTCCTCATCACCGGGCACGGTGTCGACCCGGCCGTGATCGACGCCGCCTGGCGGGCCGTGCGCTCGTTCTTCGACGCGCCGCTCGCCGTCCGGCTCGCCGCGGCGCGGCGCCACCCCGACGACGCGTACGGCTACATCCCCCTCGCCGTCGAGTCGTTGAACCGCTCGATGAGCGACGGCGCGACGCCGCCGGACCTGAAGCAGACCTTCAACGCCGGCCCGCACCGTCTGCCGCCACGGCCACTGGTCGACGACGGCGAACGGTGGGCCTTCGCCCCCCCCCCCTGGCCGCCCGCTCCCGGCGCTCTTCGCCCGGCGCTCGAGGCCTACTTCGCCGCCATGCTCGACCTGGCCACACGGCTGATGCGCTGCTTCGCCGACGCCCTGGGCGTGGGCACCCACCACTTCGACGCGCTGATCGACGAATCCCCGGGCGCGCTCCGGGTCATCGACTACCCCCACCAGGATCGGCCGCCGCTCCCGGGCCAGCTCCGAGCCGGGGCACACACCGACTACGGCACGCTCACGGTGCTGTTGCAAGACGACGCCCCCGGTGGGCTCGAGGTGCTCGATCCGCGCACGGGCGACTGGGCGCCCGTGCCTGCAGTGCCCGGCGCGTTCGTGGTGAACCTCGGCGACATGATGGCTCGCTGGACCAACGACCGATGGCGTTCGACCCTGCACCGCGTGGTCAACCCGCCCGCCGACCACGCCGGCTCGACGCGGCGGCAGAGCATCGCTTTCTTCCACAACGCCAACTACCACGCCGTGGTGGAGTGCCTGCCGACCTGCCTCGCCGCGGGCGAGCTGCCGCGCCACCCACCGGTGGAGGCCGGGCCGCACCTGATGAGCAAGTTCCACCGCACGATCGGGCGCGATACCGTCGACCCATGAGCACACCGTTCGAGCACGCCGCAGCCCGGGTGGCTGCCGGCGAAGCCACCGCTGCCGACGAAGCACGATCGCTCGTGGCCCGCATGACCCTCGACGAGCAGCTCGAGTGCCTCGACGGCGACCTCGACTGCTGGGCCGGCCTGTTCGACCTGATGCGCGGCGGCTACCACCGGCACACGTTCCCGGCCGCGGCGGTGCCCCGGCTCGGCGTTCCGGGATTCGAGTTCAGCGACGGCCCGCGCGGCTGCGTGATCGGCACGAAGACCGCCTTCCCGGTGAGCATGGCCCGCGGCGCGACCTGGGACCCCGACCTCGAAGAGCGCATCGGCGAGGCGATCGGCGCTGAGCTGCGCGCCGCCGGCGCCACCTACTACGGCGGGGTGTGCGTCAACCTGCTGCGCCACCCCGGATGGGGCCGTGCCCAGGAGACCTACGGCGAGGAGCCGTTCCACGTCGGCGAGATGGGTCGGGCGCTGATGCTCGGCGCGCAGCGGCACGTGATGGCCTGCGTCAAGCACTTCGCCGTCAACTCCATGGAGAACGCCCGCTTCCAGGTGGACGTGAGCGTCGACGAGCGGGTCCTCCACGAGGTCTACCTCCCCCACTTCCGTCGTGTCGTGGAGAGCGGCGTCGCCAGCGTGATGAGCGCCTACAACTCGATGAACGGCACATGGTGCGGCGACAACCACGAGCTGCTCACCGGCATCCTGCGCGATGAATGGGGCTTCGACGGGTTCGTCATCTCCGACTTCATCTACGGGCTACGCGACGCCGTGCGCTCGGTCGAGGCCGGCCTCGACGTCGAGATGCCGTTCCGCCAGATCCGCCGGATGCACCTCGCCGAGGCGATCGAGCGTGGCCGCCTCAGCACTGCGACGGTGGCGGCCAGCGTCGAGCGGACCATCGCCACGCTGCTCCGCTTCCACGCCCTCACCACGAGGCCGGCCGACCCGTCGCGTGTGCTCTCCCCAGCGCACCGGGCGCTTGCCCGCGAGGCAGCGGCGCGGTCGACCGTGCTCCTCCGCAACGAGGGCCCCGTCCTCCCGATCGACACCTCCACGGCCGCACGGATCGCCGTGCTCGGACGGCTCGCCCGGGTGGCCAACCTCGGCGATCGCGGGTCGAGCGACGTGCTGGTGCCGGACGTGGTCACGATCCTCGACGGGCTGCGCACCGGCGCCCCGGGCGTGCACGTCGACCACAGCGACCGCGACGCGGCCATCGCCGAGGGCGCCGACGTGGCGATCGTGGTGGTCGGCTACACCCATCTCGACGAAGGCGAGTACATCGGCGCCGAAGGCACGCGGCACCTGATGGGCACCCTGCTGCCGCAGATGACCGACGCCGACCGGGCCGCCATCGCCGCCCTCGCCGCCCCGCCCGCGCCCGAGGCCTCGGCCGCGCACGCCGACGTGCGCGGCGACGTCGACGCCACCGGGTTCGGGGAGGGTGGCGACCGGCGTTGCCTCACCCTGTCCTCCGACGACGAGGCGCTGATCCTCGACACGGCCCGACGCTGCCCCCGTACCGTCGGCGTGGTGATGGGTGGCAGCGCCGTCGTGATGGAGGCATGGCGCGAGCGCGTGGCGGCGATCGTACTCGCCTGGTACCCGGGCATCGAGGGGGGCCACGGCATCGCCGACGTGCTGTTCGGCGCCACCGAGCCGGGCGGCCGGCTGCCCTTCACCGTCCCCACCGACGCCGGCCACCTCCCCCACTGGGACCCCGATGCGACGCACGAGACCTACGACCTCTGGCACGGCCACTGGCTGCTCGCCCGAGACGGCCATGCGCCCGCCTACCCGTTCGGCTTCGGCCTGACCTACACCACGTTCGCCGTGCAGTCCCTCGACGTGCGCCTCACCGAGCCCGATGCCGACGGCTTCGGTGGAGCGGTCGCGACCGTCGTGGTGGGCAACCCCGGCCACCGCGACGGGTCGCCCGTCGGGGAGGGGGACGGGGGGCATACGGGGAGCGCCGAAGGACGGCCGGACGAGGCGTGCATCGGCGGGACGTCG
>DAINND010000340.1:0-3637 GCA_036736065.1 Ilumatobacteraceae bacterium | reverse complement strand
GGCTCCACCGGGACGCTCGGCGCGATCCCGGCGCTCCACTGGGTGCTGGTGTAGACCGCCCCGGCGAAGTCGAGGTAGACCGTGCGCGACGAGCCCACCCGGCTGTGCAGGTCGAACACGTCGGCGACCATCGGCATCGCCATCGCCCCGACCGTCCCGTGCTCACCGGCATGCTCACCCGCGTGCTCATGCTCGTGCTCGTGGCCGTCCGCCGCGAACCCGGTGTCGACCACGTAGAGCTGGCCCTCGATGTCGGCGTGCACCATCGGGTCGGTGGCCAGCTCGGCCACCACCTCGGGCTCGATGTGCGGGTTGGCCTCGACGATGGCCGCCAGGCCCACCTCGTCGATGGCCTCCTCGGCCGGCACCGCCTGGTCGAGCAGCACCTCCGTGTCGCTCGACGGCCCAGCAGCCACCGGAGCAGCCACCAGGTTCACCCCGGCAGGCACGCCTGCCGCGGAGGCCGCCGGCACGGTCGCCAAGCCGTCGACGGGCACGGCGGCAGCAGCCACCACAGCGGCCACGGCCAACAGCGCTCCTGCGACGACCTTCACGACGTGCACGCCTCCTCGCCCATGACCGTCCGGACGCCGACGGCCCATGCGAGCATCGTGGCGCATGTTCTCGAATTCGTCAGGCCGACCCGGCTGACAGTCGTACCGGGCCCGACGACCGGCCGAGCGCCCGCCGCGCTCGGGCATACTGGTCGACGTCGCGAGGGCCCCGAGCACCTCGAGCGCCCCTTTAGCTCAATGGTTAGAGCAGCGGACTTTTAATCCGTTGGTTCTGGGTTCGAGTCCCAGAGGGGGCACCACGAAAGGACGTCGTTCTGGCATTGAGCTCTGATCCAAGCTGGCTCTGGTGGACCAGCTGACATCAAGGTAAGTTGACGACGTGGATCCCGTCATCCTCGCGAGCGCACGCACACACGGCGTCGCCGACGAGGACATCGTCCACGCCTATCACCATCCGATCCGAGTGCTCGTCCTCGACGACCTCACGATGCTCATCGGCCCCGACCTCTCCGCACGACTCCTTGAAGTCGGCGTCAGCACCCGAGAGGGAATCGAGTTCGTCGTTCACGCCATGCCGGCCCGACCCAAGTTCATCAGGTGACTCTCATGCCTCGATCGATCCAAGACATCCTCGACCACGCCGACCAGCTCGCCGAGCGCTTCGAGAACTTCGACCCCGACGATGCCGTCGAGATCCCGGTCGAGGAGTACCTCCTCCGGCGTGCCGTCATCGCCCGAGCTCGCAGCGAGCAGCAACTCCTCGACGCCGTTGCGAAGGCACGATCCGCAGGCGTCTCGTGGCAGAAGATCGGAACCCTCCTCGGCACCTCGGCACAAGCCGCGCAACAGCGCTACAGCGCCGCACTCGAATCCGCCTGATCACGCGCCAGATCGGCCAAATGCGAGCGCGCGACAGCGAGCGTTCCTGGCCCGAAATCGGCGAGAGCCCGGGTCCGACCTCGGTGCGTGGCGCATGATCTCGGACCAGCTCGTGAGGGCTGCGATGCGGCGCTGGCTCAGTCCGTCGGCCGGACGGCCAAAGCCCGTGTTTCCGAGCGGCAGTAGCCGACCGCTTGACGATGTCGCTGCCGCAAGCTGGCGCGTCTCGCGCCCGCTGATGAAGTTCCACTCCGACCAGGTTGGCGACCGGGGAACGCCGATCTCAGCTGTTCGAGTGATTCTTGGGCGATAGCGGCGTTCTCTACCTGCCCATCGAGGCGAGTCAGGTGTAACAGATCGTTGTGTGGCGGACATGGAAGACTCGTGGCGCGCATGGAGGTCGGCGAAGGTGGTTGTGGGCTGGCGAAGGACCCGCAAGCCATCTCGGCGAGGTCCGACCGGGATCGACTCGAGGACATCTACGACAGCTACTCGGGCGTGATCCTCGCCTACGCGCTGCGCCGGCTCGGGAACGTCGAGGATGCAGTCGACGTGGTTGCCGAAACGTTTGCTGTTGCATGGCGTCGGATCAACGACGTGCCGCCCGGAGATCAAGCTCGGCCATGGCTCTACGGCGTTGCGCGGAGGGTGTTGGCCAATCAGCGTCGCTCGAACGTTCGGCAACTGCGACTCGAGGACAAACTCAAGCTGGCGGCACAGCACAGCGGCGACGAGCCGTTGTCAGGCGAAGACCTGTCCGTTGAGATACGAGCGGCGTTGGACCGCTTGAGCGGCCGAGATCGAGAGGTGTTGACGCTCGCCGCGTGGGACGGCCTCGACACCCACGAGATCGCGGTCGCGTTCGGTTGCTCACCTACTGCCGCACGTGTCCGACTGCACCGCGCTCGGCGGCGATTCGAGAGGTACCTCGGCGTCGGAGGGGATGTAACACGTTGGTCGCAGCCGGACATGAAGCTCAGCGAAGGGCATCCGCCCCTCCCGACTCGAAAGGACAGCGATGAACATCGATGACGATTCGATCCGCAGGGTGAAGAATGTCGACCCCGTTGACGTTGATCACCTCGTCGCTGTGTGGTCAGCAAGCGACACCAAATCGGCGCTGTACAAGGAGATCATTTCCATGTCAACGAGCACCCTCACGCGACCCGATGCACCCACCCTGCGACCGGTCGAGCTGAGCGCGAACCGCCGCCCAGCGGCGCGGCGGCGCCCGCTACGACTCGCTGTCGCCGCTGCGGCGATCTTCACCCTCGCGGCTGTGGCTGTGACGATGTTCTCCAGCGAGACCAGCTCGGTGTTCGCGATCTCCGAGACCGCCGACGGGCTGATCCACGTAAACGTCCTCGACCCGACAGCGGGTGTCGGCGACGGAAACGCACTTGCACGTGACCTTCGAGACCGTGGCATCGACGCCGACGTGGCCACCGTGGCGGCATCTCCCTCGATGGTCGGTCGCGTTGAACTCGGCACCGTAGGTGGACCACTTGACGGCATCGTCTCTGGAGCCGATGGCACCGTTGGCGTGTTCGAGTGGACCATCGACCCGACCCGTTTCGACGGGACGCTGCTCGTCACCATCTACGTCCAGGGCGAGGACGGCGAAGCGTTCGGGGCCGCCGAATCGATCTTCGAACCGGGCGAGAAACTCGGCGGCCTGCATTGTGCACTGGGCGAGCCGATGCGTGCCGCAGACGTCGGGCGCTATCTCAACCAGGTCGGAATGACCCCGATCTGGTCAGTCGTGACGCCGACCGATGATCCACAAATCACCAACTGGGAGATCGTCGACTTGGTGCCCGCTGGAATCGTCCTGTCGGGCCACGCCGTCAACGACACCACGGCAGAGTTCACGGTGCTCCGTGACGGAACCACACTCAGCCAGCCAATCGTCGGCGAAATCTCCGGAACCCCGTGCACCCCCGACGCCGCATCACCATGGAGATAGTCGCATCAACGACGGCGCGCTGAAGCCCGCCCAATCTCGCGGGAAACGACGCCGACGCAGCGGGTGTCCCCATTGCCGGAGGCGACGGCAACGAAGCAGCGATGGTGATGCCTTGCGCCGTTCCTACCGATCACCGGGGACATCCGAGTCCAAGCGTCTCGAGCGCCAGAATGAACCACGAGACGATCCCCCAGGAGATGAGATCTCACCCGTACTGGCGGCGGGGGAGTCCCCGCTGCTGCACGGCGACGGCGGCGTAGCGGAGGCACTCGACGAT
>DAINND010000339.1:0-3655 GCA_036736065.1 Ilumatobacteraceae bacterium | reverse complement strand
GCGCCGAGAGCGCCGGCGTCGGCTCCATCGCCTCGTTCGACACAGCCATCGACCGAGTCACCACCGTGACCCGGCTCGAACCCTGACAACGCAGAGCTGCCGATCGGCGCTACGTCGTCGGGCGGACCGAAACACTGGTGGTGCTGCTGGCAACGCTCTGCATCGTCACACCATGCGGAGCCGGTCTGAGGCGATGGTGCTGGCAGTTCCGTCGAGTTGGAGCCGAACGACGTCGACTGGGGCGTCGTAGTTCGGTTGGGGTTGGGTGGAGCCGCCTCCGAGGTCGACGTCGACGACGGGTCGACGAAGGTAGGTGACGGAACCGTCTGGGTGGCAGCGGATGGTGTTGTCGCCGAAGAGGTTCTCGCCGAGGGCTGCGGTGGTGGACCCGTCTTCGACGTCGGAGAGTCTGATGACTCCGAGTTGTGCGTCGCCCTGGCCGTAGCCGACATTCCATGTTCGGTGGGCGACCGTGACGGCGTCGACGAAACAGGCGCCATCGAGGAACACGCCAGCCGGGGCCGGTTCGGGTGATGGGCCCCATGGGTCGACGACCCAAGCGGTCCCGTCTTCCCATTGCTCGTTGATGATGAGGTGGCGGCCGTCGGGTGCCCTGGCACCGGGTCCTGCGGTGATCCCGTCGGTCTGTAAGGTGTTGAGGGTGCCGTCGGTGAGGTCGGTGACCCTGATCCGTGGTGTTTCGCTGGCAGGCGGGTTCGAGAATGACACGGCCAGGAAACGGCCGTCGTCGCTGAGGAGAAAGCCAGAGACTCCGGTGTCGAGGACGGTGATATCGCCGTTGTCGATGGAGACGACTTGCCGGTTGTAGTTCTCGTCCCGCAGGTAGGCGTACAGGATGCCGTTGGCGCCTCGGCCTGCTGCTTGCGCGGTGCTGTTTCCTCGAAGGCTGATGTGTTCGACGATCTCACCGCTCGACGCCGAAACGCTCACGACGCGCGATGCGATGTCGGTGGTCGGGTCGTTGGGGTCGGTGTCGCTGATCGCGACCCAGACGGTGTCGCCCATGACCCGCGCCGATTGGACGGTACACGTGCGCCCCTGCGGACAGCCGACGTCGAAGGAGCCGATCACGTCGGTTGCATTACGAACGTCGATGACGGCTGGGCGATCATCGGACACGGTGACGAAGAGGTCGCTCACTCGTGTGGCCCGCACGAGATCCGCACGACCGATGGCACTGAACACGTAGTTCGCATAGGTCTGGCGGGCCTCCCAGGTTCCCAGATGGATCCCATCGCTCGCCATGCCCGCGACGGCTCCCTCGGCGACGAGGTCGTCCCAGAAGACGACGGTGACGTTGGGGTACCGGGTGGGGAGTGACCGGATGACCGCGTTGTTGTCCGGGATCCAAGATCGGTCGGCGTGCACCGTGAGAAACACCACCTGATCCACGTCGACGAGGGCCTCCGCCATCCGGCGATAGACGTCAGCCGAGACGGGTCCGTTCGTGCCCACCTGCAGCACCACGATTCGGCCGAGCTCTCCATCGGCCGCAAGTTGCTCGACCAGGTCAGCTGTCTCAGCGCCCTGGCGGACCTCCTCTGCATCGACCAGGAAGCCGCCAGCCGCAAGCTGCGAGCTGGCGCCCATCATCACAGATTCCCCGATCGCCACGGGCGGGCGCTTGTCGAAGTCCATCGTCGTCGGCGTGACCGGAGAGGTGGCCGGTCCTGACGGCTGGGTCGGCTCCGGCTGCACAGTGTTCCCCGGCAGCGCAGTGGTGATCGACGACGTCGGCAGCGGACCTCCCGTGTCAGCGGTGGGGGCTCGGGACGGTTCGTCCGGTCTGCCCGCCCACACCAGACCCACGACCATGAGCACGATCGTGCACAACGACACGAGCACTCCCACCGTGCGCAAGGTCCGAGTCGGTCGCTCCGCGACGCCGACGATGACGGGTTGCTCGTGATCGATGAGCGCATCGAGTTGCTCGCCGGCAGCTGCGAGGCGTTCCTCCAGAGACGGTGTCACAGTCGGTCTCCCATCAGGACTCGAAGGCGTCGTAGCCCCCGGTGGACATGGTTCGTGATGGCCGCCTCGCTCACCCCAACCAGCTCGGCTACCTCGCGATAGCTGTAGGCGTAGGCGTGCACCAGCAGGACCGCGACTCGTTCGTCGTGTCGGAGCCGACCCAGCGCAGCGAACAGCTCGTCGTCGAGCGGGAAGGTCGGCTGGACGCTCGGTTCGAACAGCAGCCGACCCCGCCGCTTCGCCAGCCGCCACTCACGCCGGACCGACGACAGCCCGACCCGATACAAGTAGCCGGCCGGGTTCGCCATCGCCTCCAACCTGGCCCGATTCGCTACCGCCCACGCCATCGCTTCAGCAGCCGCCTCAGCGCCGACCTCGAGCCCCAACCTCGCGACCAACGCCCGCCGCACGGAGCGTTGCATGCCGATGATCGAGCGATCGACACCGCCATCGCTCAGTCCGCTCCCCGACTCCGGCACCATCACAACCTCATGAGCCTCCAGCGCTCCGAATCCTTTCAAGAAACGCGAACGTGAACGGGATTGTCGATGCTGCAGTCCCGGCGGTACGGGGCAGGGAGTACCGGGTGACGGCCTGCATCCGTGATGGTCAGCGACGCGAAGCCGGGTGGATTCGGAGATCGGTGTGACGGGCGAGGGTCTCGAAGTCAGCGTCTGCGTGGAGCACCTCGATCTCCGCGGCGACGGCAACTGCGCCGATCAAGCAGTCGATCAACTTCCTGACGGTCTCACCGCGCACGCGACACACCCGATACATCGCTGCGGCGGACTCGTAGTCGGCCGGTGTCGTCGGCAGCGTGGTGGCCCTTGCCAGGAGACCTCTGAGCTGGAGGAGTTGCCGTTCGTCGCGTGCACCTGCGAGGAGTTCCATCGACATCGCGTCACAGATCGCGATGTCACCGGCGAGCACTCGGTCGACTGCTTCGCACGCCGGAGATCCAGTGCCCCGGAGGAACTCCACCCACGCGGAAGTGTCGACGAGGATCACACTCGGCTCGTCCGCATGTCGTCGAGATCGGCGTCCCAGCCCGACCCCTTCAGTGCTCGCGCCTCGTCGACGCCGCGCGGCTCGCCGGCCAAGTGTCGTAGCGCCATGTTGACTGCTTCCCGCTTCGTCGCCAGGTGGTAGCGGTCCATGACCCGCTGGCACAGGTCGTCATCGATGTCGATATTGGTGCGACTCATACACCACCAATACACCAACCTGCTCGGAGAGGCTGCCGCGGGGCGACAGCAGTGCTGCCGTCCCGGCGGTAGGTGGCACTGCAGACGAGTTGATCTGTGCCCTTCGTCGGCTTGCGGTCGAGCGCGATACCGGGCATTACGCACTACCTGATAGACGCTGACCGAAGGGCCGGACGGATCACCTCGGCGCCCACGGCGCTCGCTCAACGCCCGTTCGGGCACCACCTCGTGTTACATTGTCACACGATGGCTGAAGGTCTCGACTGGCTCCCGGAAGACGGCGGTGTCCTCACGAGAGCCGATCTCGAGCGGATCTTCATCGACCTGCGAGCACTGATCTCCGGGACGGATCAACTCGACCCGAACCGATCCTTTGCCGTGGACATTGCAGTCGCCATCACGAACGCAATCGAACGCGAAAGTGGAGGCCAGTGATGGCGAAGCCGAAGGCGATCCAG